>JAHEHB010000350.1 GCA_024644775.1 Deltaproteobacteria bacterium | reverse complement strand
TTAAAAAATCCGGATTGAAATCCTAAAATTCGATCCTGATATTCCGTACCGTTCAGCCCTTGCTGAATCGACTTTCGCATATGCCCAACGATTTCTTTCATCTTCTCAAAGACCTGTTCCGGCGGAATATTGCCGCGAATACTTTCATAACGGACGGCCATTTCCCACAAGTCCAGATTTCTCCCTGAGTTATAGTTCATCATCTCTTGGCAAGTGATAAACGGAGCGGTGGTTTCTCTGCGGGACAGTATCGGTAAAACCGGAGAAAGTTTTTTTACACTCAGAACCGCTTTTTTCGATTTAAGCTGAGTACAGATTTCCGGGCCCAAAAAACCTTGTGCTTTTATCGCGACAAACGCTGTCCGGTCTCCTTTACAGAGCTCAATTCTATCCGCTGGCGCATTCTTTTTGATGTAATTTAAAATATCTTCCTTATCTGAATCAACATAGACGAGCGTTTCAAAAAAATCGCCCATCATCGATACCGAAACGCTGTCAACCTCGACAATTTCAATCATCCCTCCACCGCTTGAAACGGCAATTATTTCATGGGTTTCATTTTTATTTTTTAGATTAATCTTGTAAGTGTTCGGGTGCACCGCACCATATTCGACAATGCGAATGGCAACCTTAATTCCGGCTTCTTTGATTGCTTTGGGTGAAGTTACCAGCCTTTCATCGGTTGCGTTCCATCCTAAAAAACCGGCGAACAGACCCATGTCAGCTCCTTGGCTGTCATGAGTGGTTGAAAGGGAGCCCTTCGGATCGAATTCGATTCGCACCGTATCGATCATTCCATCCATCAGATCTCTGGCGAGCCTTCCGATCCGTAGAGAAGCCGCACAGTGCGAGCTGGATGGCCCTCGCATGACAGGACCGATCACATCATTGAATATGCTGGGGTAAGTGGTTTCCATTTTGGCAAATTCCAAATAAATATCAAACTCCAATATTCAACACGCGGTGCAACCGCCTGTGCTGCGCGTGACCAAACAGGTACGGCCGTGCCATTTTGCAGTTTGCGTGGCTTAATCCCAACTCCTGAACCTTTGAACCCCGAGCCCTAAACCCTTCGTCTGAGAAACCTCGTTTCTTGTAGTGATGAATCCAGCTCCACTGGCGGCGGCAACGCTTATATGAAACTACATTATCAAAGTTTCTTTCCGATTAGACCGGCCGTTTTTTTGCCCGGCGGCTGGCCCGAAACCCGACGCCAATTTTGATATGAGGGTCATATTCGCTGTTGTCAAGTAAAATCAACCGGCTGCGTACTGTGATTCTGGATACACAGAGAAAAATTAAATACTTTCGAACGACACAACGAATGTGCTATGTTAAATGGCGAAAACTGTGAAATTACCTTTCTATGGTTTGCTGTATAACGTTTCCTGATCTATTATGAGAGTTGGAAAGGACGAATATCATGACCGAACTAAATGTTAAAGAAATCAAAACCCTTCCATATGAGCTGCCGGTCATTGACAAGGGCTATGCCAACCAAACACTTTGTGTCGATCTTTCAAATTCTGATATCACTGTAAAGCCTGTTACCGATAAAATGAAAGAGGTTTTTATCGGTGGCAAAGGATTTGATCTCTGGTTGTTGTGGCATGCCATCCAAGACACCACCCAATGGGATGACCCTGAAAATGCTATTTGTATCGCAGCCGGGCCCATGGCAGGAACGCCTATTTATCCCGGTTCCGGAAAGAGCATCGTCGCAACCATTTCTCCTTTAACCGAATCGGTCATAGACTCCAATGTCGGGGGATATTTCGGACCGTATCTGAAGTTCTCCGGTTTCGATGCACTGGAAATTACCGGAAAAGCTTCAAACAATACGATCATTCTAATCGATGGCATCGATCGAAACATCCAGATTCTGGAAGTAACGGGACTTCCGGAAGATTCTTATCAAACTTCAGAACTGTTGACGGAGCACTTCGGCAACGGGAAACTCCGCACCGTCTCCGTGGTCTCTACCGGTCCCGGTGCAAAACATTCACGATTGGGGTGTCTTAATTTCACCTGGTACGATTCGAAACGAAAAAAAGCACGCTATAAACAAGCAGGTCGCGGTGGTATCGGAAGCGTGTTTTCCGATAAAGGGATTAAAGCACTGGTAGTCCGCTGGGACACGGTAACTGCAAGCACCAACAACCCAGCCGATATTGAGGCATTAAAAGAGGTGGGCAAGCAGCACTCCCGGGAAATTGTGGAACTGGATCCCAAACAGAATGAAATGGCGCGGATCGGAACCACCCACCTGGTTACCATCATGAATGACTTCGATTTACTACCCACCCACAATTTCCGTTACGGTCAACATCCCCAAGGTCCGAATATCGGTGCCGATGTCTACAGACGTCTGTTTGACAAAGGGTTTGATGGGTGCTGGATGGGGTGTACCGTTGCATGCTCACACGGCATCAAGGAGTTTGTGCCGCTCACCGGCCCATATAGTGGAAGGAAGGTATTTGTCGACGGCCCGGAATATGAAACCATCGCCGGATGCGGTTCAAACTTAGGGATATTCGATCCGTATACGGTTACTGAAATGAACTTTTATTGCGATGCGTACGGTCTGGACACCATTTCCATTGGAACATCCATTGCATTCGCCATGGAGTGCTTTGAAACCGGTTTGATCAATGAAAGCCATACAGACGGATTGGAGCTTTCTTTCGGTAACCGTCTGTCTGCTCTTGAATTACTCCATCAAATGGCTGAAGGAAAAGGATTCGGTAAAATCGTCGGTCAGGGCGTTCGTAAAATGAAAGCCATCTTTGCCAAGGAGTATGGCGCAGACGCAAACATTATGCAAGATATCGGAATGGAAGCGAAGGGACTCGAGTTTTCGGAATACATGACAAAAGAATCGTTGGCACAGCAGGCCGGCTACGGATTGGCGTTGAAAGGGCCCCAGCATGACGAAGCATGGCTAATATTTTTGGATATGGTACACAATTTGATACCGACGTTTGAGCAGAAAGCAGAAGCGCTTCACTGGTTTCCCATGTTCCGGACGTGGTTTGGCCTCTGTGGGCTGTGCAAACTACCATGGAACGATGTTGTCCCTGAGGATAACACGGCAACCCCTGAACCCGCAAAAGTAGCAAAACACGTTCAATGGTATGCAGACTATTTTAGTTCAGTGACCGGACGCAAGGCCGGCCCGGACGATCTAATTACCATGAGTGAAGCCGTATACAATTTTCAAAGAATTTTTAACCTGAGAATGGGATTTGGTCGCAGGGAACACGATGCGATTCCTTATCGCGCCGTGGGTCCGGTAACCGAAGATGAATATCTCTCCCGCAAAGAACGCTATGACAAACAACTCGTTGAGCAGCTTAAGGTAGATATCGACACAATGGATACCGCCGAAAAAATCGCCGCATTGCGCAAGTTTCGTGAAGAAGCATACGAAACACTCAAAGATGCGGTGTACGATCGCAGAGGGTGGACAAAGAACGGTATTCCTACCATTGAGAAGGCGACACGTTTGGGCATCGATTTCCCTGAAGTTCTCGAAGTATTAAAGGCAAACGGTATCGCGTCATGATCCACGTAAACAGTAGAGATGTGATCTGGCATGAAGGAATGACCATTGCGAACCTGCTGGAATCACTGGATGATCCCTATCCCTATGCAGCCGTCAGGATAAACGATCGGCTGATAACGAAGCCTGATTTCAATCATTGTCAGGTCCCGGACGGTTCTGAAGTATTCCTGATGCCGTTGATTTCCGGAGGGTAATCGTTCAAAATGTTCGTCGATTCCGTATCCTTTCCAGCAGCTCTTTTGGCAGGTCTTTTATCCTTTTTCTCGCCATGTGTGCTTCCACTGATACCGGCATACTTTGCATTTATCAGCGGACTGTCTTTCGAGGAAATGACCGCAGTGCAAAGTTCCGCTGTCAGGAAAAAAGTAATCCGCTCCACGGTCCTCTTTATCCTAGGCTTTTCGCTCGTTTTTATTTTGTTGGGAGCCTCAGCTTCGTTGCTTGGCAACCTATTTGTCAGTTATAAAGAACATATTCGAATCGTTGGCGGCGGAATTATTATTGTTCTTGGGATACACCTTACCGGGCTGCTTCGTATTCGATGGCTTGATTTTGAGAAACGTATCCATTTAAGCAATAAACCGCTGCATTTTCTGGGGACGTTTGTCATTGGAATGGCATTTGGAGCCGGATGGACCCCCTGTATCGGCCCCTTGCTCGGGGCCATTTTGATTATGGCCGGAAGCCAAGAAACGGTATGGAACGGTGTCGTTTTGCTGGGAATCTACTCACTGGGTCTTGCCATCCCGTTTCTGATCGTCTCTGCATTTATCCATTTTATGTTGCAATTGCTAAAAAAAATGCGGAATGCCCTGAGGTATCTGAATCCCGCATCTGGAGTATTATTAATCATCGTTGGCGTAATTCTTCTTACGGATAATCTTAATTTTCTAACACGTTTTTGGTAGGTATGTCATGCAGCGAAAAACAACAAGGTTCGGTAACAAACTTCTTGTGCTAATTTTTCTGAGTGTGGGGCTATTGACCGCGAGTACGGTATTTTCAGCAAGCGTCCGGTGGCGGGGTTATGATGATGGAATCGCTCTTGGAAAACAAGAAAACAAGAAAATTTTTCTGTATTTTTGGGCGGAGTGGTGTAAATACTGCGAAAAGATGGAAAAGGACACATTGAATAAACCGGAGATCGTGTCCTATTTAAACGAAAAATTTATTGCAATTAAAGTAAATTCGGATTCAGAACAGGACGTTGCGATCAAATATTTTGTGCGAGGGCTCCCCACATCCTGGTTTATTGGTGAGAAAGGCGAGAAAATAAGTAATTTACCGGGATACGTCTCGCCAGAAATGTTTCTGCCAATCCTTAAATACATTCATTCGGACAGCTATAAAAAAATGGCTTTTAAAGAATTTTTGAACCATCAGAAGAAATGAAAACCCATTCAGGGCGCTATCTCGGTTTGTTTTTTAGATTCGCAAACCGCAAGAAAAGACGAATGGTCGTTGAAACAATGACACCGGCGCTCAGAGCGACGATCAAGCCTGGCACCCAAATAATTGATCGATATTCCGAAGTTTCACGGGCGACTGAAAGCCCTACAAAGCCAAACAAAAAAACAAAAAGCATAAAAATAATAAGGATAAGACAGGCAATTTCCGAATCGTACCAGGGTACGATTGTTTTTCGATAGACAGGGTTTTGATCCAAGCGCATCGCCGTCTCCGTATCGATTCAGACAGTATCAATATCAATACCGATATAGTTTACGTTGATATATTTAAAAATCAAGTCATAATTGGATTTCCGCAAAATACTAAAACGCTGGGGGATAGATAATGAAGCAGAGGCACGTCATATGGCTGTGCATGGTCTGCATTGCAATCACTTGGGGGTGTGCTGTGTTGCCAAAAACATCGAAAACAGGGGATATCTCTGTGGACTATAAAGAAGGCACTATTTTATCGGGCAAAACAGGAAATCCCATTTCGTATGAGACCATGATTTCAGAGCTCGAGGACGCTCAAATTGTATATGTTGGAGAACAACACAATCTTGCGGAACATCACAAAATCCAGCTTCGGATAATAGAGACCCTCTACAAAGACAACCCGGATTTGAAGGTAGGTATGGAAATGTTTGATCATACCTACCAGCGCGTACTCGATGAATGGTCAATTGGAAAGCTGGATGAAAAGACGTTTTTAAAAAAGATACATTGGTATGCCAATTGGAAATATGATTTTAATTTGTATCGGGATATTCTTTTAGTTATCAAGGAGAACAATTTACGCTTGATCGGACTCAATATTCCGTTTCATCTTGCACCTAAAATCGCC
>JAHEHB010000349.1 GCA_024644775.1 Deltaproteobacteria bacterium | reverse complement strand
CCAGGGCCAAATATCTTGTCCGTCCATAGGGGTTTGAGTGTTTATTCCTGCTAAGCTTAACAGGGTGCGTGTGACATCGATGTTGTATATGAGGCCCTCATAAACCTTGTTTGCCCCCTCCCCTTTTGGGTGGCGAATCATGCAAACCAGATCCATAACCGCCCGTGTCGCCGGGTGCCCCTGCTTGCTCATATATCCTTTATCACCCGGGTCGTAGCCTAGGTTATGCCCATGATCGCTGATGACGCATATGATGGTATCATCCAGGCGACCGGAGTTTTTCATTAATTCCATAAAATAGCCAAACCATCTATCACACAATGTAACTTCACCGGCGTAGTTGGCCTGCAAACGCTTAAGCTCATGCGGGGTCATAACATTTTTCCAGGGATGATATGGGGAGAGCAAAAGATCTCTCACGTCCGAGTCTGGATCGTAAAGTCTACGGTAATGTGTTGGCGGGTCCCAGGGTTCATGGGGGTCAAAACAATCTATCATCAAGAAAAACCGCCGAGTGTCTATATTTTCTTCCAACCAGCGTGCACCTTCCCGGAACAGTTGGGCCGGAAAAGAATCCTCCTCAGTACGACGAAAATTCGAATTGCGTTTATATTTTTCAACAAATGCCCTAAACCCTTCATTTTTTCCTGTAACCTCGTTGTAATGTTGGGTTATTTCTTCCTGCCAGAGATGTCCCCCGCACTTGAACATATCCGATTCTTGGCCTCGCAAGAAATACCAGGAATGAAAACCACGATGATAGTTATTATGCGGCCGGAACATATGATAAACATCCGTTATAAAACCGTTCATGTAGCCATGGTCGCCCAATATCTCCGGGAGGGTGTCGTCTGAATCATCGATGGGGCTCCAGCCGGGCATCGCCATGGCCACATTGCCCCTATAGTTTTTATGATCTCTAAAAGGATAGCCTCTTTTGCCCGTACGCAGGGCTTTTCGCATTTGCAATGTAGGTAAAGACTCTGCATAGCAGCCATTGAAGCGTAAAGACTCCTTGGCAAAGGCATCCAAATGGGGGGTATGAATCCAGTCATTCCCATAAGCGCCGACATGATCCTGCCTGAGACTGTCGAAAATAATCATGACGATATTCATATACAATCTCTCCTTTTTTCAGCTTTTGCCTATTTAAGCACTTAATACGTTTTCAAAACCTATTTTTTCCACAGCCTTAATGGAGGAAATCTTCCTTCTACCAGTTCGGGCACGTCCCACTTCATTTGATAGTGGTGTTCTTTCTGCAATCTAATATTGAATATTTTGGGAAACGCTTCGGACATTTCTCTGGCTTTATCCGGATATTGATCAATAAGGTCTACTTGTTCTTTGGGATCCTCAGTTAAATTGTAGAGTTCATCTTTTTTTTCATCGCTCGCTCTTCGAATATAACTCCACGCTTCATTCCGAATGCAGCGCTGGTCTGTTGAGAAGAATCCGCAAACCGCATATTCATGAATTTTTCCCCGCTCACCTGTAATTAACGGCAACAGATTTTTTCCATGCATATATTCTGCTTCATTTCCATGATCGATAAAATTCAGTACGGTCGGAAGGATGTCTACGATTTCTACAATACTTTCGATCCGTTTCCCTGAATATTCTTTACCGGGAAATCTTATCATGAAAGGGATTTTCAAGACTTCACAGTACAGTTGGTCAACCCCTTTTAATATGCCCCCATGCTCACCCAGAGGAATTCCGTGATCGGCCAGCAGAATAATCATGGTGTTATCCATAATTCCCAATTCTTGGATGTGATCCAGCAAAATCCCAATTTGCTTATCTAGAAAAGACACCTCACCGGCGTAAAGGGCCCGGCAATTTTTCAGTTCAGCTTCCGTCATCCAATCGCAGGGTCCAATCTTGGGATTGATGATTTTGGGTCCGTTATAGCTGGGATCTACGTATTTGCCTGCGAATGCAGGAGGTGGGTCCCACGGCTCATGAGGATCGAAAAAGTCAACGTAAAGAAAGAAGGGCTGACAGTAATCATAGGCGTCTTTAAGCCATTGAACACTTTCTTTTCTGACAAGTGCTGCAAAGTACTCTTCTTCATTATTCGCATCGCGTCCGGCAATATTTCTTAAATATTGGTCCAGAATTCGAATGGTCCAAGCTCCCTTCATTTTAGGACTTATATACTGCATCAGATCCTTACCATGAGGTTTGACCTCATAGGCGTCGATTGATTGTCCGCGGACCCATCGGAAATTATGAAAGCCGCGATGATAGTTCATGTTCGGTTTAAACAAATGAAAGGTGTCCGTGACCATGGCAGATTTATAATCAAGCTCGTCTAGAATTTCCGCCATGGTAACATCTTGAGGTGTTAGCTCCTGCCAGAATCGATTGGTCAGAGTGTAGTTTCCGGTAAAAAGAGCAGTACGTACCGGAAGAGTGGGGAGACCTTCCGGGTACGCGTTTTCAAAAACAACAGATTCGCCGGCCAGTCTGTCGATGTTTGGCGTCTCGATCCAATCGTTTCCGTAACAACCAAGGTGATCTTGCCTGAGGCTATCGCACATGATCATGATGATATTCATTGTACATTTCTCCAGATGCGATTTTATAACCAGAATTTTTTAATTTTTACACGGAAAGGAAACGGGATATCAAGCACCGGCACCTCTCTTACTGCATATTGCCGGATGAAGTCCTGGATCCGGGCAACGATATCGGCATTTCCTTCTGCAATGTTCTTCCCATAGTAATGATCTGATTTCAAGTCAAATAGCTGAAGTTCGCTTTTGTCTGTTTGCAGCATATTCAGTTCGACTTCCCAAACCTTTGCGTTCTTTTTCCTTCGCGACTATGATCGAAAAAAGGTTGATGTTTTTAACCCTTTTTTTCACCCCCACCCAGCCTCCCCCGTCCACGCCGATGGCGGATCTTCGACAAGGGGGAGGAGCTAAAACTTCCCTCCCCGGTCGAAGATCCGCCTCTGGCGTGGGCGGGAGGGATTGAGGGAGGAGGACAAGGCGATAAAATTGACCTTACCTTTGTTTGAGTTATAGGACCGTTTTCTTTACTTCATCCAGCGGGCATATGGGGGATGTCTTCCCTCACACAATCCGGGGACATCGTACCGCATCTGCAACCAATGCTCCTTCTGAAGTCGGTTATTTAAAATTACAGATATGGCCGCGTCCATTTCTCTGGCTCTATCAGAGTTGGCATCGACCAGGTTCTTTTTCTCCTCCGGATCTTCAACAAGGTTGTACAGTTCATTTTTTCGATCTCCGGATCTTCTGATAAAACTCCACTCCTCATCCCGAATACAGCGGTCTTCCGAACCGAAAAAACCGATGGTGACATATGGATGGATTTTTTTCGCCGAACCGTTAACTAACGGTATGACGCTCTTTCCGTTCATATATTCGAAATCCAGAGGATGATTTAAATAATCGAGAATGGTCGGAAGGATATCCGGTATCTCTACCAGAGCATTGATTCGGTTTCCACCGTATTCCCCTTTGGGAAATCGAATCATGAAGGGAATTCTTACTAATTCGTTATACAAGTTATCCCCGACCTTCTGAATAATACCGTGCTCACCGATAGGATGTCCGTGATCGGCTAATAAGATAATGAGGGAGTTGTCCATCAAATCGAGGGCACGAATGCGATCCAGAAGTACTCCGGTCCATTTATCAACGAAGCTGACTTCACCGGCATAAAGTGCACGGGCGTGCTTGATTTCTTCTGCCGTGATCCAGTCAACCGGCCCTCCAATCGGCCACATTAAATGTTTGCCTTTGTAATCCGGGTCTGTATACATGGTGTCAAAGGGAGGGGGTGAGTCCCATGGCTCGTGCGGATCAAAGGAGTCCACGTAGAGAAAGAATTTATCGAATATCGGATGGTTGTGATTTCGATCCAGCCAGGTTACGGCGCTGCGCATCACCTGGGCCGCGAAATATTCTTCTTCGCTTTTCCTGTCCTGAATATTTCGCATATACTGATCCAGTCCCCTCGTATGGCGATTGCCGTGATGCGCATCTTTGATATATCGCTGAAGGTCCACCGCGTGTGTATCGGTTCGCCAACCGTCGATTTCCTGGCCTCGGATCCATTCGAATCCGTGAAATCCCCGATGAAAGTTCATATTCGGCTTAAACATATGATAACAATCGGTGATCATCATGTTCAAGTACCCATATTCATCCAGAATCTCGGCCATGGAAACATCCTCCGGTGCCAAAGGCTGCCAATATCGGGTGTTTAACGTCTTGTTTCCAGTAAAAAGACTGGTCCGCACCGGCATGGTGGGGATTCCTTCAGGATAGGCGTTTTCGAACAAGACAGACTCTTGGGCAAATCGATCGATATTCGGTGTTTTAATCCAATTGTTTCCATAACACCCCACATGATCATAGCGGAGGCTGTCCAGCATGATAATGATAACGTTCATCGTCTCCTCCTTTCGTTTCAAATTGGATGAAATTCTCTCTACCTCTACCCAAATATTAGGAAAAGCACAAACCAAAAAAGACTCGGCCAAATGGTCGAGCCCTTTTTGGCTTGAATCGGTTTAGTGAGAAACTAACAAACCGACCTCAAACGACCCTATAAAAAAAGGAGGAGAAGCTGTAATGAATTTGCAAAAGGGTGCTTTACTATAGTCTTAAAGCCATATCGCATCATCATGTAAAAACGCAGCATATCCAATTTCCGGCTGCTATCCTGCCCGGGATGCCTCCCATCCCAGAATCGCCCTTTTTCTCGCAGCCCCCCAAGCGATATCGGTTTATTTTACCCGATTTGGCGATCACCCGGTGACACGGAATAAGGTATCCAACAGGGTTAATAGCAATCGCGTTGGCAACCGCACGAAAGGCTTTGGGATGCCCAATATGTGCAGCGATATCCTGGTAGCTCACGATACTTCCTGCAGGGATTGTTAACAGCGCTCGCCATACGTTTACTTGAAAGTTTGTACCTTTAAGGCTCAGAGGGCCCGGCTTTGGTTTACCCCGGAGGGGTAATATGCATGGTAATCTTTTCCAGTAGTGATAGGGTTTCAGGTTTCGGGTGTTCCACCGTAGGCGGATCACCAACCGAATTCGAACCGCTATGTCGCAGTCGCTCACGAAATGACAATCTTTCACCGGGGTCGGTCTTCAGTTTCTACCAAATTGGTGCTTTTGATCCAGGATTCGGTATTTACCGAAACCCGACACCCGATCCGCCTTGGCGGAAAACCATGAACAGATTTGATCTATGGCAGAGCCGATCATTTCTGACATGGCTTTGGAGACCAGGTTTTCGATTTTTAATAGATTGAATCCTCATGAGAAGGACTGATCGGATTTAAGGTTTCGTTATATTGACGATCGGGACCTAAAAAATTGTTGACATCTATTTGAAATACAATAGAATTCATCTGAAAATTTTGGGAGAAACCACCTTTTGAAATTCGACCTTAATTTAAAACAGCTTTTCCTAATGCTGGTATTCCATCTGATCCTCAATCTGAATCTCTCCAGAATCTGAAAACTACCGTTTCTCCTTTCATCAACCCTTCCCTAACGGAATCGTATCATGGAGAAACCACTCAAATTGTGCCGATTCGGCTTCTGACAGAATACGATCATTCTGTCAGGGGCCCAAAATCTTCTTTGTACGAATCCTTCCGGTGTGAATTTCCTAAAGAAGGTGATCCAATGTCCAAATACATGGCCCGGGTTTTATACACACAAAAAGGAGGAAATAAAATGAGTGATCAAAATTTGTTGTTCACCCCCATGGAAATCAACGGTATGCAGTTAAAAAATCGACTTGTGAGATCAGCAACCTATGAGCACATGGCAACCGAAGACGGTAAATCCACAGAACAGCTAATCAGTTTTTATTCCAAACTGGCCCAAGGGGGAGTGGGCCTGATCATTT
>JAHEHB010000348.1 GCA_024644775.1 Deltaproteobacteria bacterium | reverse complement strand
CTCACCGTTGTGTGTTTTGACATAATCTCTGGAGCCAAACAGGCCGATTTCTTCAACACCCCACAGAACAAAGCGAACGGTGCAGGCTGGCTTCGGTGCATAGACAGCCAGCACCCGGGCTGCCTCCAGAACGGCGACCGCGCCGGAAGCCGGATCTCCGGCACCTTGAGAGATATCGTGACCGTCATAATGGCTGCCCAGCATCACGATCCGGTCCGGGTACCGTTGCCCGGGCAGATCGCCGACAATATTCCATGATTTCATGGATTGTTTTTTGTCGGTGGTGACAAGACGGATTTTTACCGTTCCTTTTCGTTTCATGATTCTCTGGATAAACGCACCGTCTTCTCGGCTGATGGAAACGCCGGGAATCGGTGCCTGGCCAGTGCGCCCAATGCTTCCGGTGGCCGGACCGTATCCGGGATAGTGGTTGACAAAGACAAAGCCGGTTGCTCCGGCAAGAAGACTGCGACCATATTTTTCACCCCTGTGAATCCATCGTTTGGAATTTTTGGGACTCACCACACTGGTGGTCATAACGATTTTTCCCCGAATATCGTCCGCCAGCCGGTCAAAGTCCGCCGGCGTCCCGTCTTCCATATCGAAAATTTCACCTTCCAGCTCGGTGGGCGGCGAATGGGGAAGCGTAATACAGGGGACGGTTTTATGCACGGGGCTGATGATTTCCAGTTTGGCTTCTCCACGTATCCAGCCTGTATATGCAATGGGCTCTCTGTGAACATTGCTCAGGCCATATGCTTTCATTTTTGTTTCAAAAAACTCGACGGACTGACGTTCGCTTTCCGTACCGCCGAATCTTGAGCCGAAATCGTCGCAAAGTGTAATCAGATTGTCCATTGTTTCAGTGCTGGTGTAAATGTTTCCAACAATCTTTTGATCCACTGGCAACAGGGGGTTTTGACTTTTCATTATGTTTCCTTTCTCATTTCGGTAAATTCTCTCGAACACCCCTTACTTTTTTAAAGGGCGTCTTATTCCCGCTTTTTCAGTTCCAGCGTTTCCGGCATCCCGATGAGCAGCGGCAGCCGAATCAGGATGTCGAGGCCCATGACCGTTAGAAAAACGTATTCCGGACCCACAGTGTCCCAGATGACACCGGCCACAAACGCTGTAATTGAACTCAGTACCATTCTGCAGAACCTCATGAGCCCGATCCAACGACCCATTTGATGTGAAGGAACCATCTCAAAGGACATGGCCCCCATAATGGTGGCACAGATAAAGAAAAATCCCTGTAGCATCCCGGCCGCTATCAGGAAGCCGTTACTCGGCGCCCAGATCAGCAGGATGTTGGAAGACCAAAACAGCGGCAGGGTCAGGTACAGTACTTTTTTGCGGCCGATCTTGTCCGCCAGCCTTCCCATGGGAACTCCCATCAGAAAAGATGTTAAGGCAAATCCGGTGACCATCAGGCCCATGATGTACCCGTCCGCTCCTTTAAACTCGTGAGCGTAGACCTGAGTGAAAGGAAACACCATACCCATTGGAAGTGAACCGATGGACACAACCACCAACCAGCGTTTCAGATGCTTTCCCTGTTTGAGCACATAGAAAATATCTTTAAAAAAATTGGGACGACCCCGATCAACCTTAATCCAGCTATGGTTGGACATTTGCTTGTGAATTAAATAAAGGGATACCAGTGTTCCTACGAAGGCAACAAAAAACAAGGGTCTGATGCCGTGGGCATTAACCCCCCCAAAGGTTGTGACCAGCATTGCCCCCAGAATGGGGCCAATAATACCCATCAGTCCGGCGGCAACGGTCTCACAAATCGTCATACCGGTGGCCCGGTCCTCATTGGCAAGAGAGTTACCGCAAATCGTGGCGCAGGAGTGCCCGCTCACGGTCTCACCGATCCAATATGCCGCCATGGCCGCAATAATAATCACCCAACTCTGTGCGATGCCATAGGTAAAATAAGATATCAGGAGAAAAATGATGCCGATAAGATAAATCTTTTTGACGCCGATCCGATCGATGAACCATCCGGCAAATGGGCTCACCAAGCCGGCAATACCCATTCCGGCACTATTGACAATTCCCAGCTGAGTCGCCGTAGCCCCCAAAGATACCGTGTAAACCGATTGATAGGGCAATACCATATGATAGACAAATCTTGCCAAAGAGGACCGACCAACGGTAATTTTCCAATCTCGCGGCTGCCTTCTGATAAACCCGACCCCTTTGGTCAACATTTCAGAGGCTATTTCATTGATGTGCATGCGATATTTCCCTTCGAACCGACAATCCTTCTAATCCTTCCGGGCGCGTTTTCAAAACCGGTTCGCCCCCGAATGGACGAAGGGAGATCCATATCATGTTTAATCCGGTAGAACAACGCATTCCGGGATATTTACAAACGCCGGCTTACTACCGGAATGAATAGATTTTCCAACAATCGGGTAAGTCAAATACCCCTAAAAGGGGGCTTGCCCCAATTGGAATGTCGATGATCCCGTCTTTAGTGGGGTTGGAAAATTGGAATGATCTCTACCGCTCTTATCACCCATTATTCCATTATTCCATGTAGCACCGCAAGAAACAGATACAGAAAAAAACATAATATCAATTGTTTGTGGAATCTTCGAGACGTTTAATTAAATTGGTATTGTATTCAAATCCGGGGATTGGTATGTGAGAGACAATCGTATAGTATTAATCCACTGAATAAAATTTGCTGGCAACCCTGAAAGAAAGGTTTGGTTAAGAGAATGAGTATTCTTGTCACAGGCGGAACAGGTTTTATCGGAGCCCAGGTGGTACGAACGCTCTTGGAACGAGGCGAGAAGAATATTGTATCCGGAGCGTTATGCGTAAACCATTTTTATCAAGCTATTTAGGAGCAGCTCCTTAACGATTCAAACTGGAGGGTGCATGGAATCGAAATCTGTCAGTGAAGGGACCCTTCTATGGGAACCTTCTGAGGATCGCATCCGAAACGCCAACCTCACAAGATACTTAAGGTGGCTAGAAGAAGAAAAGGGATTAACCTTTCGTGATTATAACCAACTGTGGGAATGGTCTGTCACAGATATCGAAACATTCTGGGTATCCATCTGGGAGTTCTTTGAAATTAAAGCATCAAAGCCTTACTCAAAGCCGGTGTCCGAACGGGAGATGCCGGGAACCAGATGGTTTTTAGGCTCAGAGCTTAATTATGCCGAGCATGTATTTCGGAATCGTTCCCCCCAGCGTCCAGCATTTATATTTCAATCCGAGTTTCGCCCCTTAATGGAAATGTCTTGGGATGAACTCAATGAAAAAGTTTCTTCTGTTGCAGCTTCAATGCGTAATATGGGGATACAGCGTGGGGATTGTGTGGCAGCAGTCTTGCCAAATATTCCAGAGGCCATTATCGCTTTTCTTGCCTGTGCCAGCATTGGAGCTGTGTGGGCAAGTTGTTCTCCTGATTTCGGCCCACGTAGTATTATCGATCGATTCAAACAGATCGAACCGAAGCTACTTTTTGCCGTTGACGGATATCAGTATGGCGGAAAACCATTTGACCGCCGGGCTGTTATCGTTGAACTTCAGCACTCCCTTCCCACACTCGAAAAAACAGTATTAATCCCCTATCTGAAAGAAGAGGCAGGAATTGCGGAGTTAAAAGACACGATCATATGGAACGAGCTTCTGGTGGAAAGCTCGGGGTTGATATTTGAACAGGTCCCCTTTAACCATCCCATGTGGGTGCTGTATTCATCCGGTACCACCGGCCTTCCGAAGGCCCTCGTCCATAGTCAGGGCGGCATTTTAATCGAATTTTTAAAATTTTTGGGTTTTCATGTTGATTTAAAGCCCGGGGATCGGTTTTTTTGGTTTAGTACAACCGGCTGGGTCATGTGGAATATCCTTCAAGGGGGCCTGCTGCTAGGGGCTACATCTTTGCTTTACGACGGCAGTCCGGGATATCCAAATTTGGAAGTCATCTGGGACTTTGCAGCAAAATCCGGTATGACGGCTTTTGGAACAAGCGCCGCCTATATTACTGCATGTATGAATGCGGGTATGAAGCCAGGAAAAGTATACGATCTAAGCAGGCTAATGACCATGGGGTCAACGGGTTCTCCTTTGCCGCCGGAGGGTTTCAAATGGGTGTATGAGTGCGTAAAAAGAGACATTTGGCTTGTTTCCACTAGTGGTGGTACAGATCCATCCACCGGATTCCTTGGAGGATGTCCATTGTTACCGGTACATGCCGGAGAAATTCAATGCCGCTGTTTAGGAGCAAAAGCAGAGGCCTTTGATGAATCTGGCAAATCTGTCATTGATCAGGTGGGAGAATTGGTTATCACCGAGCCAATGCCATCAATGCCCTTATACCTATGGAACGATAGAGATAATCAGAGATACAACGAAAGTTATTTTGAAATGTATCCGGGTGTATGGAGGCATGGCGATTGGATAAAAATCACCCAAAGGGGAAGTACGGTTATTGTTGGACGATCCGACTCGGTTCTTAAACGAATGGGTGTTCGAATGGGTAGCGGTGAAATATATGGCGCCGTGGAAGATCTTCCTGAAGTTGAAGACAGCCTGATTATTGGGTTTGAACCACCGGAAGGCGGTTATTATATGCCTTTGTTTGTGGTACTCAAGGAGGGTCTTATGCTGGATGATACCCTAAGAACTAGGATTAACCAAAAAATCCGTAACAGCTTATCGCCGCGCCATGTTCCGGACGACATCTTCGCTATCCGTTCGGTTCCTCGCACCTTGAATGCCAAAAAACTAGAGGTACCGGTAAAAAAAATCCTCATGGGTATACCAGTAGAAAAAGCGGTAAATGTCGATTCCATGAGCAATCCGGAATCGATCACCTATTTTGTTAAACTGGCCAATAAACTTGATGGGACACACGCATAAAAGATACGGAACCTAAAAACCGGTGGCGTACCCTTCTATAGATGATTATCGCCACACTATTGTTTGATTCATCATAAAACCCTATGGAGGCAGCCATATGGCAACCATTCAAATCGGTCCGCAGGACGCACTCTATTATGAGCACACCGGACCCAAAGATGAAAGTGGTTATACCTATGTATTTTTCAATGCACTGACCGGGGATACCGGAATGTGGGAGGCCAAGATCGGGCCGAGACTCCGGGAGTCCGGTCATGGTACACTGGTTTATAATTTCCGTGGCCAGTCAGACAGCCCTTTTTCACCCGGTACCAAACTCGATTCTCAGTTGATTGTTAATGATGCCCGACGGCTTTTGGACGCGGTAAAACCTGTTCGTCCTATTTTTGTCGGGTTGTCCATCGGCGGTTTGTTTGCCGCGAATACTTGGATAGAAGGCGCCGAGGCATTGGGGCTGGTTCTCATCAATACATTAAGGCGCGATGGTCCCCGGCTTAAATGGATCAATGATGCGTTGGTCCGGTGCGTTGAAGTCGGGGGGTTTGATTTGCTGCGTGACCTGTTCTTTCCGCTCTTGTTTAACGAGAATTGGCTGACTTATAATCGCGAAAATTTCCTTACCTCGAACAACTACACGCCCATCGATAAGAATAGCGGTCACTATAATCTGCTGGTGCATGCAAGTGAGGCGGATTGGGATCTGCCATACGAGCGTCTGTCGCTCCCGACCCTTGTCATTACCGGATTACAGGATCGAATTTTTTTGGATCGCAACGATTTGGATACCCTCTTCGCCAGGCTGCCCGAGGGACAGCGTATCGAATTTTCCAAAGCCGGCCACCTGATTCCGGCAGAGCGGCCCGAGACGTTGACAAATGCCTTGCTCAGTTTTACTGGAGATTTGTAATGACCCTTTGGCATAAATACGCTTCGATTGCCTATATCGCCGTATTATTCGGCGTGATTGGACATGCATCGAGCGAGTTTGTATCCGTGCTCTGCGGTGTTTCCGGACCGGAATTAT
>JAHEHB010000347.1 GCA_024644775.1 Deltaproteobacteria bacterium | reverse complement strand
TACAAGCGGTTTCTCTTCACGGACCGATACAACCACTAAAGAAGTCACGTTTCGCTTTCCTATAACCATCGAAATTTACACGGCGTTCATCCGGTTATCCCTATGGGTGATTACGTTCCCAAGAAGACTTTCAGACATCGAGTCAAAAACAATGCGTACTTTATCAAAAAAAGGGAAAAGATAAAATAGCGGGCGGGTATATTAAGGCCCCTTTAATCAACCGATCATCGGCGATCGACCCGTCTATAAATAATACCTCGTGGCGTGGAGAAAACCACTTCGTACTTATTGGCGAGCAGGTTTTTAAGGAACGGATAACGGGATGGCGGGTATTTTTTAACTTCGGTACCGATGTCTGTGTCGATAAAAAACAGAGGCGGCGAACGACGGAACTCTTCTTGGAGAATATCCCATGACCCGGCAAGAATTCGATAAGTTGTATCATAATCCGGATCGTATCTCAACGGACTCCCCCATATGTATCCTGTCAGAGGATAGAAGTGAATATACCGTGAAGCGGGCCGTCGTTGCGCATCCGCATACAAATAGTCCGTCTGCCCCCAGAAGAACACCTTATCTTCCGGTGTTGAATGTTCTTGCACGTACCGACTCAGTTTATTTTCCGGTCTCTGATGCCACAAATAAAAGGTATTGATCGACAGAAAAAGGGACGCGGTGACACCCAGCATTACTCTTAAGGTGCCCGGTTGAAGCAAAATGGAGCGGTACGTTTGTTTTTTCGTCCATATTGCTGTCAGGGCCGGAGCGCCCAATAGCACCAATGAGGGGAGGAGCTGGACATAATAGTGGGAATAGAATCGACCGCTGGCAGAAACCCCGATACCGGCGCAGCACAAAAGGATCAATAGCGCAATAAACTCGGGCTTCCTGGATTCCCAGTATCGCGCCCCCGTTTTGCAGCATTCCCTAACGGAAATATAGCAAACGATTAAAAGCGGATGCCACGCCACGGCAAACGCCAGGCTGTAAGGTATTGCCAACTGCCAAAATATAGGATCAGTCGGCCCGTGAAAAATGTCGTGGTCTCCGATGTTCCAGTAGCAAGCCTCGCCAAGGATACCTTGGTTGTGTAACACCAGGGCTGCTACACCCAGTGTAAGAAAGTAACTGAAGGTCAGCGTGAAGGCGTTCAAGAGGCTGTGCCGTACACGCAGGTTTCGCTTGGCACGATAGGACGGCAGCAAGAGGTACATCCCCACGGCAACGGCCGCGATCGCCGCGGGTTGCTTGATGAGAAACGCGCAACAAAGGAAAACACCGCTCACCACAAGCTCCCATCGGTATCGAGAAGTGTTTTGTTTGAACACAAGAAACAGCGTCCAAACGATGGGAAGATTCATCATCACTTCGCCATTGAAGGCAAGATTCTGGTATTGACCGGGTGTTGTCGAGATGCTGTAAAACAGTGCCGCTGCAAGTCCCACATCCCGATGGAATAATTCTTTTCCGACGGCATACAGGCCTCCCATGGTCAAAAGAACCCAACCAACGGCGATCATATGAAACGGCACCCAATTATAGGGGCCCACGACAAAAAAAATGGCCTCATATATCCAAAACAGCAAAGGGGGTTTACGCTCGACGGCACTGATATAGAGTGTTCCGCCATGCAGTAGTTCGTTTGCGATCACCGCATAGCCGCCTTCGTCATCGATTGCTTTGGGATGTATTATTGCCGGCAACCGAAGCAATACGGTGAGCAAGATCAGTAGAATACACCACTTGCAGTGTGCGGATGTATTTGAAGCCATAGGGTTTATACCGAGCGTATCGCCCGCCCGAGCCCATGACATACGCTACGGACGATCGCAGTCGATTCTGTAATTTCTAAAATTATCGACAGTTGGCGTTTAGATTCAGATGATAAAAAATCCTCGGTAAATTTAGTAGATTGCAGATGGGATTGCAAGTATCGTCAGGGATTAAATCGGCGCACCGCAGCGGCGTCCCTTGGTTCACTGATCTCCCGCCAGGTTCGCAAACCCATCCGGCGTCTGAAGCGCCACATCAAGATCCCGAGGACGATGTGAAGCCAGTAATCGAAAAATCGATTGAGCAACGTAATGGATCCGGCTAGGGGTGCTGATACACCGACGAAGCGGAAACAGCTGAACATGGTGAGCTCCACAATTCCTTCACCGGAAGGGGTAAGCGGAAATGCTGAGGCTAACAGGGGGAGCATGGTTACAAAGAGCACCTCCGTGGTCATGAATGTCAGACCGAATCCGTGAGTTAAAAAATAGATCCAAAGAATTTCCAAAATCCATATGATGGCTGTAAGACCTATAATGGGCGGCATCTCGCTGCCGTGGGGCCACATGCCCTTTCGAAAGGCACGAATGATCTCCACTATTTTTTTGGGAATCCAGTTCTGAAGGGATTTATCTAGAAATAAAACGATCAGCATAACCAATGTGGATGCTGAAGCGATCACGCTGCCGCCGATGAGGGTCCATAGAACAGAGTTGGGAAGTTGGGTGGATAACAGAGCCCAAGAGGCCAGTACGGCCACAGACAAAACAATCCAGGCGTCGAGGGTTCGCTGAAAGACGATGGAACCGATGGCAGCCGAACGGCGTATGCCGAAATTAATCCGTGCCAGGTGTGCCGCGTATATATCTCCGAGCTTGCCCGGTACCAGATTGTCGACGAAGTTATAAAAAAAAACCACTCTCCCGAACGCAGATATATTGCCCTTGATGGGTAAGTGGTTCAGACAATGCCGCCATCGCAACCCTCGCACAGGATACGTAATGTAATGGCATAGCGCTCCCAGTAAGACGTAACGTTTATTGCAAACGGAGATTTCACGCCAGACGCTTTGCCAATCAACGAAAGTCGCCAACACGGCGAGTAAGAAAAGGGTCGCCAATCCGCTCAAAAAGGTGTGCAACCCCCATAACCGGGGAGGTTTTTTGATATCATTGGGCGGTTTTGATTCATCGTTCATGTTTTAGCTTCCTTTGAAACGGCTTTAACCTCTCTATTTATAAACGGATTGCCGATTCCATTTGAAAAGAATAGGAGCCGTTTGTTCAGTATATCACGCAGCGCTTGTTTGCAAAGGGAAAGATTTGCTTTTATATGTTGCAGGGCGAAGATAGAATGTGATATAAATCCGGATTTTTTGATATGGATGATTTGGAAACTTTGAAAATATCGGCAAGATACTCCAGTCTTTTACCCCGTGTGGCGATTTTCTCCGCACGGCATCCTCTCCTTGTCATCGGTCTATCGCTTTTCACAGCATTTCTTACGGTTTGGTACACCAGCAGGCATCTGAAATTTTCGACGAGCCGAAATGCCCTGATATCCACAAACGAGCCTGCCCTCAAACGATCTGAGGAAATTTCCGAAGCATTCGGCAACTTGACCAATATCGTTGTGGTTGTGGAAGGGTTTGATTTGGACCTAATGAAAGCGTTTATAAAAGCGCTGGGTACCCGGCTTGATGCAGAGCCAAATTTATTTTACAATCTATTTTATCACATAGACACCACTTCGCTCGATGGAAAAAAACTTCTCTATCTTTCGGTGGGTGAACTTAAGGACCTAAAAAAGAAATTGACGGATTATGGTGAACTCATTGAAGAACTGACCTTCAATCCTCAAGTGAGCAATATCCTTACATTCATCAATCAGAAGATCAGCGAAGCCACCGTCACGCATATCATATCCAGCCTCATCGGGGAGGATACGCGTGACGGTGCAGACGCCGACAGCACGAGCCATTCCGACTCAGATAAATCCGTAGATAATGATCCTTTGGATCTGAGTTTTCTCCGATCTTTGCTTAAAGAGATGAAATGGGGCATGCAGCCTGATTACCGGTTTCAATCGCCGTGGGATACATTTTTTAGTACCGACGTCAAATTGTCTGAAGATGGCTTTTTAGTCTCAGAGGAAAAACGATTTGCGTTTATGAATCTTGAACTCAAGGGGCAGAATCGCACCTTTCTTAAGGAAAAGCTTCCCTTACAGCGTCTACGGGGGCATATTCAAGATCTGTTAAAAACCTATCCGGATCTGAAAGCAGGCGTTACCGGAGAGGATGCCCTGTCCACCGACGAGATGACGCAAGCCTTTCGTGACACGAAATTCGCAACGATCACGGCCCTGATAGGCATCGGCGTTCTTTTCATGCTCGTCTTTCGACAGATCTACAATCCGTTGCTGGTGCTTTTTTCTCTCGTAATCGCCATCTGCTGGACGTTCGGATGGCTTACCCTGGTTATCGGGCACTTAACAGTCCTTTCTGTCGCATTTACACCCATCTTGCTTGGGCTTGGGGTAGATTTCGGTATTCACCTTTTGGCGAGATATAATGAAGAAAGAGACCGCGGAATGCCCTTCGACCGTGCCCTGCACCACACCTTTCAACGCACGGGAAACGCTGTTGCGGCCGGCGCTTTCACCACGGCGCTCACCTTTTACGCCATTATGCTGGCGGATTTTAAGGGGATTCAGGAATTGGGGTTCATTGCCGGCAGTGGTGTCTTGCTGTCACTGTTGGCAACATTCACCGTATTGCCGGCAATGCTAACTCTGTTAGAGACGAAACGCACCTCCAATACAAAACGTAATCATCAAATGAGACCCGATCTCCAATTCATGGAAATCATATTCAGGCATCGAGGGGGGATATTGGTCGGTGTCTTTTTCATCTCATGCTTATCCGCAGTCGCTGCCGGCCGGGTGTATTTCGACTATAATCTTTTGAATCTGCAGGCCAAGGGAACCGAATCGGTTGAATGGGAGAAAAAAGTGATGGAACACTCCGACAGGTCATCCTGGTACGCACTTACCACAGCATCGTCCTTGGCTGCGGTTCGAAAAAAAGAAAAACTATTTAAAACGCTTCCTTCGGTTAGAAAAGTCGACAGTTTATCGGATCTGATGCCGGAAGATCAGCAAAATCGTATTAGGGCGGTAAAGGCACTGGCACCGCTGGTCGAAAATTACGAATTTGAGCTGTCAGAAACGGAGCCTTTTGATTCCGACCATATTCTCGAATTGCTGGAAAAAATAAAGTTCAAGCTGCGCGTTGATGTTGAGTGGGACCCGCAGAAGAAACCCGATGAACGGGAGATTCTAATGACCCGGCAAGCGTTGCTCGAGTTAGTTGAATTAATGAAGCAATCCGAATCAGAGACCATCGAAGAAAAACTGAAACCTTTTGAAAATAAACTTTTTAAAGATTTTGAAAATAAATTTCGCCTGATAAAAGATAATGTGCAACCATCAGGGCCCATTACTGAAAACGACGTGCCGAAAGCGCTCTACGAAAAATTTAGGGGAAAAAACGGACACTATCTCCTTCGTGTATTCTCAAAAGAAAATATTTGGGAAAAAGAGCCGATGAAGGAATTCGCGGATCAGCTTCAAGCGGTTGAGCCGGATATTACTGGTTCGCCCGTTATCGGCTATATTTCCATAAACCTCATGCGAAAGGGATATCTGCAGGCTTCCGTCTATGCGTTTCTGTGTATTTTAATCGTTGTATGGGTGATGTTTCGAAAGACAAAGGAAACCTTATTCACTATAATCCCGCTAGCGATTACCACGATATGGCTGCTCGGCTGGATGGGCTGGACCGGCTTTGCCTTTAACCTTGCCAATGTCATTGCGTTGCCGTTGATTTTGGGAATTGTGGTAGACGATGGCATCCATGTGGTTCACCGCTACAGAGAAAATCCCAACCTTGCCCGCACACTGGTTTCCGGGAGCACGGCCCATGCGATCAGTCTTACGTCCTGGACCACGATGATAGGTTTTGGAAGTTTGCTGGTCTCCGGACACTATGGTATCTTCAGTCTGGGATTGTTGATTGCGGTTGCTGTGGGAATCGCGTGGTTTTTATCATTGATCTTGCTGCCGGTACTTTTAAGCGTGGGAAAAAA
>JAHEHB010000049.1:7346-18992 GCA_024644775.1 Deltaproteobacteria bacterium | reverse complement strand
TCAGGATTCAGGTAAACGCCCTCGATTGCCAGGGCTGCGGGAATTGTGCGGACATTTGCCCGGCAAAGAAAACAGCGTTGGTGATGCGGCCCAGTGACACGCAAAAACCGGTACAAATACCCAATTACGATTTTTCCATTACGATCCCTTTCAAAGACAATCTGGTCAAGCGAACAACCGTGAAAGGCAGCCAGTTCCAAAAGCCACTGCTTGAGTTCTCGGGCGCCTGCGCAGGTTGCGGTGAAACACCCTATGCAAAGGTAATGACTCAACTGTTTGGTGAGCGGATGATCATTGCAAACGCCACCGGATGTAGTTCCATTTGGGGCGGATCCGCTCCCTCGGTGCCGTACAGCGTGAACAAGGAAGGGCACGGTCCGGCTTGGGGCAACTCGCTCTTTGAGGATGCGGCAGAATTCGGCTACGGCATTGCGGTGGCGATCAAACAAAGACGAAAAAAACTGGCCGCATTGATGAGAGAGGCTGTCTCCGATAGCATTTCCGAGGAGATGAAGACGATCATGAACGACTGGCTGGAAGGAATGAGTGATGCAGAGAAATCGCGTCAATATGGGGACCAGCTCAAAGCGCTTCTCGCCAAGACCGAAAGAAATGCACTTTTGGAAGAAATTTACAAGATGTCTGATATCTTTACCAAAAAATCCGTTTGGTCCTTCGGTGGTGACGGCTGGGCGTACGATATTGGATACGGCGGGTTGGACCATGTCATCGCCTCTGGTGAAGATGTCAATATCCTCGTTATGGATACTGAAGTATACTCCAATACCGGCGGGCAGTCATCGAAAGCCACTCCCACGGGAGCGGTGGCAAAATTTGCCTTCTCAGGGAAAAAAATCGGCAAAAAAGATCTGGGACGTATTGCCATGACCTATGGCTATGTGTATGTGGCATCTGTCTCTATGGGGGCGAGCAAACAACAAATGTTAAAGGCGTTTCTCGAGGCAGACCAGCATCCTGGGCCGTCTCTGGTGATCTGTTTTTCGCCGTGTATCAACCAAGGACTCAAACGGGGCATGGGAAAAAGCCAGGAGGAATCCAAGCTGGCAGTCCAATCCGGCTATTGGCCGCTTTACCGGTACAATCCGGCATGGGATGGGGAAGGAAAGAATCCCTTCATCCTTGAATCCAAGGAGCCGGATGGCACCATTCAGGAATTTCTGGCGGGAGAGATTCGATTCTCATCTCTTGAAAATAGCTTTCCACACGAATCCAAGCGACTCCGGAATCAGATCGAGAACGAAGTCAATCACCGCTATGAAATCTTGAAAAAAATGGCGGAATAATTAGTCAAGATATATTATTATTTCAACAAAGCCATTTGCATGCGCAGATGGCTTTATTGTTATATAAGCCCGCACCTATTGCGCAGGGTGAACGCAAAAGAGACTTGCTTTGAAAAAATCGTTAAGCGTTTAAAAATACAAATGATTCAGAATGAAAACCGAAACAATGAAAAAACCCATCAACGAATGCGTTCGATGCGCGACTTGTTGTAAAAAAGGAGGGCCGGCACTCCATCTCGAGGATCGTAAACGCATTGAAGACGGAACGATTTTATTAAAATATCTTTACACGATTCGCCAAGGCGAACCCGCCCACGACAACATAAAAAACGGTATCCTAACGGCAGCCTCGGACATCATCAAAATAATAAGCAAAAAAAATTCCCATTGCTGTACGTTCTTGGCTGAATCAAATGATGAATCAAAAAACGTCTGCAATATATACGAAAATCGCCCCGTAGAGTGCCGGGTTCTCAAATGCTGGGATACACAGGAAATCGAAAGGATCTATGCAAAAAACCGACTCACACGAAAAGATGTGATATTCCAAATGAAAGATGTATGGAATCTGATTTCCGATCATGAAAAACGCTGTTCATACAGTAAGATAACAGAGACGCTAACTTTTCTGTTGCATCAAAGAGAAGAACGCAGCCTTCAAGAACTTCGCGAGATGATCCGCTACGACAAACACCTTCGGTCCGTGCTGGCGGAAAAAGGAGGAATGGATCCGGAACTGATGGATTTCCTCTTTGGGCGCCCATTAAGGGAAACCATCAAACGCTTCCAACCACAAATCGCAGCACGCATAGGGCTTTAAGCTTCTGAAAGGATAGGAGTCAACGCTGCAATGAGATTTAACAACCCGAGGTGCTATCGAACCATTCTGTTTTCGAAAGGATTCGCGGCTGCCGTATGGCACTCCCGACGCAATGTGATCGCCAACGCGCAAAAACTCCCGCTGCCCGCCGGGCCGTATATGGCCGAGCTGGATATCACATACCGTTGCAATTGTCGGTGTCAGATGTGCCAGCGCTGGAGCGATTTAGGCCGAGAGTCGTTAACCCTCGGGGATTATCAACAACTCGCGGGTGATTTTCAGCGCCTTGGCGGTGTCCATCAAATCAGCATCGCCGGTGGAGAGCCGTTGATGCGCGAAGACGTGATCCCAATTATCAACGCGTTTGCCGGCCGCGGGATGTCGATCAACCTTTGTACCAACGGTCTTCTTCTGAACAGATATCACCAAGACATCTGTGAAACCGGTGCGACCTGTGTAACCGTAAGCCTGGATGGGGCGACTGCTGAATGCCACGATACGATTCGGGGCGTACCGGGCTCTTTTCGGAAAATCGAAAAAGGAATAGAAGCGCTTCTCAAACACCGGCGCTCCGATCGCCCCATTTTACGGGTTCGAATGACCATTTCCGGCCGGAACCAGCATGAAATCCGAGCTTTTTATCAGAAGTGGCGAAGAATCGCCGATGACGTATTGCTGCAACCGGTACACCATTGCCACGATTCCTATTATACCGGTTTATCGGATCACGATTTAAAGCTGAATCCCGTGGTGATATCAACGCAAATCAAAGGCACCTTGCTCGAAAAAGACGACTACATGCAACAATTGGTAAGCAGTCTTCAATGGACCGGTATGTATCCGGGTCAGCACTGCTATGCCGGTGTCCTGATGGCCCGGATTGATCCCTGGGGCAACGTGTACCCTTGCCTGGAACAGCATGTGTGTATCGGTTCTTTGCTGAAACAGGATTTTGAAACGATCTGGAGATCAACCGTATTCACTCGGGAACGGGAAAGACTCGCCGCCAATCGTCCGTGTAAATGCTGGTACAACAACACGGCGTTAATCGGTCACTACGGAAAGTTGCTAAGTCGCACAAACAGATTTACGATAAAAAACGCAGCGTGACATTCTGCTGATCGAAAACAGGAGGCCGGTTTTCCGGAAGATAACGCGTCCGAGTCATTCTACAACGGGTCTTTAGCGTTCGGCGGACATCTTCGTTTGCTTAGATGATGCAGGTGATTTTACATTCTTGTCGGTCGGTTCTCAGCGCCACGATGTTTTCCGGAACTTCATCCAATGTAATTTCTTTGGTGATCAAGGGAAGCACATTCATACCCGTCGCCATCGCCTCGATCACCCGCGGGAAAGTCCCATGTCCGGAATGTCCCTGGGCACCGACGATTCTCGCCCTCCGAACCTGTAATACCTCTCCGGTTACCGGCATTTTGGCGTCTGCGCGACCCACCACGACCACAGTGCTGTTCAACGTGCGGCCTTCCCAGATAACCTGTTCAATGCCGGGATACACGACAGTAGGCAAGCCGGTTGCTTCCAGAAAAATGGATGCGCCCATCCCGTTGGTATATTCCAAAACGGTTTCAGAAAAGTCTTTCTCCATGGGATTAATGACGTAGTCTGCACCCATCTGACGTCCCAATTCCGCGCGTCCGGGTTCGGGTTCGGATAAAATCACACGAGCGGCACCCTGTCGTTTCAAAACTGCACAAGCCGTGAGCCCTACAGGCCCCCCTCCGCAAATGACCACATTATCACCAGGCCGAATGCCGCCACCGCGTTCTACAATCGCATTGTATGCCACCGAGGTTGGTTCCACCAAGCTTCCCAGCTTGAACACCGCTTCTTCACGATACGTTCCTTTGAATGAATCCAAGCGCCACAGGCAACGATCCGGCAGGACAATGTATTCGGTAAACGCACCGTCAATATTAAATCCGATTTCGTCCAGACGTTCACAATGGTTCGGCCAGCCATCAGCGCAGGGTCTGCACGATCCGCACCACAGCATCTCTTCGGCGCAAACCCATTCCCCGCCTTTAAACGGCTGATGGGTCGTTTTATCTTTTGCACCCGGGCCGGACTCGACGACGATACCGGAAAGCTCATGGCCTAATGTGCAAGGGAAACCGGTCAAGCCCGGATACCAGATATATCCGTCATCATCCGGTTGAGCCATATGCACATCGCTGCCGCAAATACCGCAGGCTTTGACCTGAATGAGGACTTGTCCGGGCCCTGGCTCGGGTATTGGCACCTCTTCGATTCTCACTTCCGGAGAGCGCCATACCTTGCTCCCCAAATAAGTCCGTTTTCCTTCGATATCTTTCGCACCTAACTTATAATCGGGCTTGGGAGCCCATTCCGCGTGAAGCCTTACCGCTCTCATCTTGCTCATTGATGCCCCTCCTTTTCAATCTAAACACAGCGTCATGATAAATTGCGTATTCACCGGTTACATTTTAAAGCGATAACATAATGTCAAACACACAAAACGCCGTGTATGTGCAATGTCTAAATGATAAGGGCCATATTTGTATAAGATAGCAGTCAGCCAAAATCTTTGATGGGCGATTCCCACGCCAGGGAGCCGTCCTGGTTGCCGGTCTCATGTTGAACGATCTCCACTCCCCAATCATCGGGCCCGATGGTGCAGGGGACGTTGAAATAGTTTTCCATCGCACGTGTTCTCTTTGGGTGATCGTTCCTTTAATCAATCAGTATCACCTTAAAGGCGTTTTCCTTGTCACGAATCGCGACATCAAACGCTTCATGAATTTTTTCAAACGGAAAGTGATGTGTATTTAGTGCCGCAAAATCATAAGTATCCCGGATTCTGTCCATGAATCGAATCGTCCGTTGGGCAAAGTTTTTCGTCATTTCCTCCTGGTGAACCGTTCGGCCATCCCGGCTGTTAAACGGGATGGCCGTCATGAACGGGATGCTTACCCTTTTGAAAAAGGTCCGATGTGGGGAAGTTCATACACCGATTTCCATCCGTCGCTAAACGGCTCCTTTAAAAATGGCTCTAATTCCTTGGGGTCTCTCAGGGAGACTTTGTCCGGGGGGGGAACCGTTCCGGGGGGAAAGGTTTCCAAAATCTGGTCGTTCAGCAGTGTTAAATACTTCAATATGGCAGCGATGGGACGTTTGGCCTTTCTGGCGGTGGCTTTACTGGGCACGCCGACCACACCCTCCGGGGTCGCAAACCGTTCGATAGTGATGTGGCCTTCGCCCTCAGACCATCGATGGGGCCTGCGGTAGGGATCCACTGAAAGGTCAAAATGTCCTTCCGGCAAGAAACTTTCGCCTTCGGCGTCTTGAACCACGCTCATATCGATCATCTCGTTAAACAACAAAAGGCCCACGGCCGTTTCGCTTTCATCCGCGTGAATGAAATGGGTCTCAAGGCTGTCGTCTCTCCCCACCGGCATGAAAAACTCTCTGACCGCCCGATGCCAATCCAGTACCTGAACCAGTGCCGGCAATTGAAATCGCTTCATGAACTCCTGTATCGCAGAAACCAGCATCCAGAGATGACCGTGATTGTTTACCAGGATCATTTTGCGATACCCGTCGTTCCAAAGGCCCAGCATTGTATAAATCAGCATTTCCTGAAGTGTCTCCTGGGGAATGATGACTGTTCCCGGCATTCCCATATGATGATAGGGGTGGCCACCGTAGTTTAAGGGCGAAAACGCCAGGTTTATCTCACGCCCTTGTTTGGCAGTATAGCGTCTGACCCCTTCGAGAATTTGGGTTACCATAAAGGTGTCCAAACCGGAGTTGGCATGACGCCCGTGGTTTTCAGTACAGCCGATTGGGATAAACAAAATATCGTTTTTCTTTCTCTTATCGATGCACCGAACCCGTGGCGTGTTTTGAATATAGCATCCACTTTTCCCAAGTTCACTGGGAGACGGTATCTCGTATTCCTCTAAAATCGCATCGAGTTCTTCCTCGGATGCATCCCAGATCTCTTTTTTTAATCTTCCAACGGTATTGTCCTCAAATATGATTTCAGGATACTCCGTTGTGAGCCATTTTTTTCTTTCCATGAAATAATCCTCCTGCGCCTATGCTGTGAATAGCACGTTGTACTGCCTAACCCGGACAAGCCGGAATTGACTACTGACTATTGAATATGTCCAATGTGATTTTTAATTTCTTCATAGGCATCGGGATACGGAATGTCTGCACAATACAGGGTATTCGGAATATCCCAGATGACTTTGAGATGTTTCGAGCCTAGATCGTCGATCAATTTTCGCGATAGATACGCGGACGCAATCATCGCATTATTGCCGGTCTCGACGGCCAAGGTAATCCCTTCGTCTTCAGCCAATCGGACCGGTGCCTCCATCAATTTTAGCAGTTTATCCCAGGCTCCGGTACTGGCAACCCATTGCTCCGCTCCACTATAGCCAAAGATGATCCTTTCAATTTTTTTAACTACGAATCCGCTCATTTTTAAATAGACATCATCAAATTGGGCCGGATCAGTAGATAGAGAAAATCACTAATCGAAAACATTGATGTGTTTGTAAAAGAAAGGTCGAAACATCTTAAGCCCAAGCACAGAACCGATGGGTTTCATGAGCCAGGAAGTAAATGTTCTACTGCCTAAACATCGTTTGCAGTATGGATGAACAAGCTGGAACCGCTTAAAACCATCTATGATGCTTCCCAATTGATCGGAGCTCAAAATTTCTTCTAATGGTGTATGATGGACATTACCGATGGCTGTTTTGCCGTCATAGTCGATACAGCAGAGGGTGACGTCTCCGTTGTGCAGAATGCTAAAATGATCTCGCATTCCAAAACAAAAACCTGCCCACGCATTGCGAATTTCCGCATCATCGAAAGCATATCCCCACTCATTCAGCATGTATGTTTCAAAGAAGACTTTTGGATAGATCTCTACGACGTTCCACTTGTAGGAGACAAGTTTACCGATTTTGTCGAACGCAGCCGATCTTTTATCCGGGTTAACCTCCAATATATCGTAAATTTTGCCAGCCCAGAAGCGGAAAATATCCCGCAGATCTGAAGTGGAAGAGATCAGTCGAACCGGCCCTTTTTTCACTTCGAGCCCCTTTCTTTTAATCCGCGTATTCATAAAACGAAATTTAACGAGCGTATCGTTACCGTTTTGTGAGTAGGCGCAAAAAAAATCAAGAATACCCGCGATGTATTTCTCAAAGCTTAATGCGCCGGCCCGTCGAAGCGCAAAGGACTCCTTATCGGGGGTCTGGATGGAAATATCCAATTGATAAAGATTGTAATCCACAAGCCGGTGTCCGACGGTACCACCTAGTCCGCTACCGTTTGTGGTAAGGCCAACATTTACTCCCTCGTTTTGAGCATGATCAAGGATTTCAAAAAACTCGGGATGAAGGGTCGGCTCTCCCATGACATGAAATGTGATTTTTTCACAAACGTTTCTGTCTCCGATTTCTGAAATAACCCGTTTTGCCAGATCCGTATCCATGTATCCGGATGGCCGGGTCATCTGCGACTTTGGGCAAAACCGGCAGTTAAAATCACAGACGTTCGTCAATTCGATATGAACGCGCTGAAGCGGTATTTCAACGTGTCCAAGGTATCTTTTTCCCATTGATCACAATCTCTCTTTATCACACCAGAGGCCGCCGCCGGTTCAGTTTCCACAAACGGCGCATAGCTGCGTGTAGATACTATAATAAGACACACTTTTCAAATGATCCAATTTGTAATTTCCAATAGTCTACCACTCGTTCGGCATGGGTTCCCACGCAGGGGCATGGGAAACAGAAAAAACAGAGGACAGAGGGAAGAAGACAGCACCCAGCCCCCCTCGTCAATGCGCTGCCCCTTACCCATACGTGATACAGTGGGTGTTTTGGAGATTATTGTAACTATTTTTAAACATTTAATAACGGATCCTCCAAAGGCGAATAAGTATCGAATAACGAACCGCAGAATTGTGAAGTGTTTACTTCGACATTCGATATTCCTTGTTCTACATGCTGCAGTTTAAAAATGTTTCTTTAAAACAGGTGCTTACAATTACCCCCTGTGTCAAGTGTGTCCAAAGTACAGCCGCGCGGGAGGGCTCGAGGCCTCACAGCCTCATAGCTTCTCTCCCAGGCGGGAGGCTGAGTGCTGTCCTCTGTCTTCTGCCCTCTGTCTGATGCCTTCGATCGCACGACAGACGTCTTCAATCCGAATGGATGCAAGCGGCCATCCAGGTCTGGGGCAGACAACCTTCACACCTTTACCTTTCGGGGCCCACTGGCGGGGATCGTTGATTCCGCTAAAAAGAATGACGGTCGGCACGCCGGTTGTGCCGGCAATATGGGCCGGGCCGGAATCAACACCCACAAACAGCGATGCATTTTTCACTAACTCAGCCAATTCCAATAGGGACAATTTTCCTGAAAAATCTTTTATATCCACAGAGGTTGTCGATATGATGTGTGAAATGAATTCTCGATCTTCCACAGTTCCCACCATTACGGGAACAAGCCCCAGTTTCCCATGGATATAATTAGCCACATCAGCAAAACCTTCCGGTTTCCAATATTTCAGGGGGTTTCCCGGAATGGCATGCAATAGGGCATACGCGCGGTCCATATGTTCACTTTCCTTGATAGCCGACACATTCCGGATGATTTGATCGGGGTAATATATCTTTACAGCTGCCGGTGGATCATTAATCCCCATAGGGGTAAGAAGTGCCATATTTCTTTCGGTTTCGTGTAAAACCCCTTCATAGGGAACGTTACACGTCAACAAAAATCCACAGCCGGTGATGCCATATCCGATTCGATGCTTCACACGTGCTAAAAACAGCGCGGTAATGTGTCGTATATCTCCTCTCAAATCGATGGCCACATCGTAACCGCCGTCCTTTATAACTCGCACCAATTGGAAAAACCCTTTGATATTGGCCGTGACACCCGGCCCATTCCGATCACGCCGCCGATCCAATCTTCGATCAAGCCTCCGATCAAACCAGGGTGCATCAAATCGAACGATACGGTCGATAAACGGATTGCGTTTTACCAATTCTATCGTCCAGGATGCCGCCATAAAATCAATGGTGACATCCGGGTATTTTTTTCGAAGCGGTTCAAGGATGGCGGTCGCTGATAGAACATCGCCGATGTGGTCTTCACGTATCAAAAGAATTCTTTTCGGTTTCCGGAGCCGGTTGCTTTTAATGAGACGGAATGGAAGAAAAAGAATATACCCGATGGCATCAATGATAGAAAAAAGAATGAGATACCGCTTCTTTTTGTATATGTATCGGATTTACTTACCCTCCCATTTTTATTGACTATTTTTTTACCGATAATTTTGTGATTTGTTGCCTTTTTAGTAGCGCGACTCATGGGCTCACGAGTTGCTGTATTCTCGCGATCGCCATCATAGGGGCTCGCAAAATGCGACACTGATTTTAAAGTAGCATGGTCGGTAAGCGCTTTCAAATCATATATCTATATCGACAGTCATTTTTCGTTTCGTTGATAAATTATTTCAAAGAATCTATTTGACCCAATACAATAGAATTTTGTATAAATCCTGATATGTCAAAGATAATATCCCTCGAACCTGTGTTGGTGGAAGTCACCGAAAAAACGCGATGGCTCTTTGTTCGAATACTTACGGATGATGGATTGAGCGGCTTGGGGGAAGCGACACTGGCAGGAGATCACCATCAGATTATCGCGTGCATACGTAAACTGGCGTCGGAAATGAAGGGCCGCAGCACGCTTTCCATCAATGCATTTGAAACCTCCTTTGCCATCGACCGGGGCGGTTTGGCCCAGAGGGCGGCTGCCAGCGCTGCCGAGCAGGCCCTGTGGGACATTGCCGGCAAACGTCACAATCTCCCGGTTCACGCACTTCTCGGCGGCGCGGTTCGGAATCGGATTCCAGTGTATGCCAATATCAACCGAGGGACAACGGACCGCAGCCCCGAAGCGTTTGCCAAGAAAGCAAAAAAAGCCGTAAAAAGAGGATTTTCTTTTGTGAAGATCTCGCCATTCGACGGGCTGGGAGCAGGTGAAGTAGTGGACGACACCGAGAAACTCGCCGTGGGAATGGATCGGATAAGGGCAGTAAAAGAGGGTGTCGGTCAAAACGTTCACGTCATGATCGACTGCCATGAACGATTTGACACATTCCAAGCCCAGGAGATGCTCAAGAAAATCGCCGACATGGATCCCTACTGGGTGGAGAGCCCGGTTCTCGAGAATGCCGACCATTTAAACGGATTAAAACGACTTCGGAGCGTCGCCGATGATCTCAATATTCGATTCGCCGGGTTGGAGAAGAAATATCACCTTTCTTCGTTTCTCCCTTACCTGCAGAAAGGCATCTATGATATCATCATGCCGGACGTGAAGTATGCTGGCGGCCTACAGCCCCTGCGACACATCGCGGCTGCGGCCGATGCATACGGCGTGAAGGTATCCCCACACAACCCCACCGGCCCGATATGCCACCTGGCAAGCATACACGTGTCTGCAACCCTCAACAACTTCAACATCCTGGAACATCAGTTCGACGAAACCCCCTTGTTTTATGAACTCGGCATTGCACCGGTTCCAGAAATAGAAAATGGTTGGATTGCCGTTCCCGACGACCCGGGGTTGGGATTCGAGCTGGATGATACGGCGATTCAACCGTACATCGAGAAGATATGAATATATATCGCATTCAGGTCAGTTGTTCTCCTGTAAAACCTTCTTATAGACCGTATAGGTTTTCTCAGCGCATGCCTGCCAAGTAAATTGCTTCGCCCGCTCCACCCCCAATTCTATCATTTGGTCACGCTTATGAGAATCGCCCAACAACGATATCAGCAATTGGGAAATTGAATCAACATCATCAGGTTCAACGCAAAGACCGGCATCTCCCACAACCTCTGGTAAGGATGCGCGATTGGAAACTACGGTGGGAACGCCACTGGCCATGGCTTCCAGTGGAGGCAATCCGAATCCCTCATAAATGGAGGGATAGACAAATAAGGCGGCGCCCGCATAAACAAAAGGAAGGATCTCATCCGGTATATAGCCTAAGAGTCTTATGATTCCCCGTCTTTCCAAGAGCTCTATTCCATTGGCGATCTTACGATCCTTCCATCCCCGCATACCGACGATTGCAAGGGGCCATCTGGATTGAATGGAAGCGGGCAATCGTTCATAGGCCAGGAGAAGCGATAACAGATTTTTTCGTGGCTCAAGCGTTCCCACTGAAAGAATATATTTTTTTGGCTCAAGATTAAATGTCTTCAGCCGTTTAGCAAGTACCTGATTATCCCTGGGTTTAAACGTGTCGTCTACCCCAAGGCGGACCGAAGTTATCCGCTTTTTCGGTATCCCAAGTAGGGCATTGATTTCCTTTTTTATAAATTCAGAATCGGTGACAATATGTTTCGCAACACCTAAGGATCGTGGTAAATATGTTTCCAACCATGCGAGGCGTTCGGCCGGAAGGGTCTCCGGATACCGCAAATACGACAGATCATGA
>JAHEHB010000049.1:0-7314 GCA_024644775.1 Deltaproteobacteria bacterium | reverse complement strand
TCTCCCGTGTAATTTGTGGCATGGAAGATATCCGGTTTAACAATAGCAAATTCACATTTGATGAATTTTTCTTTTAACCATTTTTTTAATGGATCAGGAATCCATCTAAACCGCTTTTGTGGTAAACCACTGTACGGCATGCCTTGACCATTGGCATTGTCTCCCTTTATCAAACGCGCGCTCCAATGGATTCCGAATGACAGATGGACCTTAGGTGACTCGGAGAGACGCTTTAGTGCGGCTGCAAGCTCAAAGGTATACTTTCCGACTCCGGTTTTCGGTGTCAGCAATGGCGTACCATCCAACGCAATTCGCATTTAGATGTTTCCCTCCGGACCCTATCCGTTTGGTTTGAATTCTTGGCTGATTCGGTTAAAAAAAAATCGGGTTATCGACGAGGGAGTATAGGGTCTCGGAAGGATTGTGTCAAACACCTGGTTCCTTAGGGTTCTGCCGGTTTCTGCCCATAGACTTCCGGTCGTCGGTTCGGAAGAAAATAGCGCATCTTATGAGTTCGTATCCTGGCAAGGCCGGCAGCCGTTAATTCTGCGACGAGAATCCCCTCCGCACCCGCTACTTTTTTTCCCATAATTTCTCCGGAAGGCCCGATGACCGCTGCGATACCGGGAAAAGATAGTCCTTTTTCATTTTCGCCGGTCTGATTACAGGCAACAATGAAAAGGCTGTTGTCAAACGCTCTCGCCGGCAAATGACGTGACCAAGACTTAAACTTTTCTGTCGATGTCGTTCTCGGTGAGGCGTGGGGAATAAAAATAATATCCGCACCGTTTAGCGCCATATAGGTTGAAAGCTCGGGAAAATGTGCGTCGTAACAAAGCTGTATTCCGAATTTAACGCCGGCCGACTCAAACAAAGGGATTTCAGTACCTGGTTGATAAACCGTTTTTTCGGGAGGCGCGATGTGGACTTTCCGATAGACCCCAATAGTTCCATCCGGTTTCGCAACCAAATGACTCGCATGAAGTGCACCGTCACCAGCCCTTTCGGCCATTCCGGCCAACAGGGTAATATTTTCATCAGACGCGAGTGCAACCAGTTCATGACTAATGGCGCCGGGGATGGGTACTGCGGTTTTTCTGATTTCTGAGTGGTTTAGATACCCGGTGACGTTCATCTCCGGAAAACAGATCACTTCAGCCCCTTGTTTTTTTGCGGCCCTTACCCACTTCGTCATCCCTTGGATATTTTGCTGAACTTTACCGACAGGGCAACGGGTGATGGCAGCAGCAATGCGGATGTCTTTCATGTCTTGATACTGGATACTCGATATTGCTGGTTACTCGATTTAATAAAATAGGGAATTAATGATCCCCGGTTTTAAGTTTCGGATAAATCAAATTGTGCCCTTATCTTAAACACATCGGTGGCAGGAAGATTGATGATCTCCGTTATTCCCGTTTCCTTTGAAATTTTTTCAAGGTTATTCTCTATCTCCTTCATCGAAGGGGCAATGAAGGTAAACCAAATATTAAACGTGCTGTCACGCTGATAGTTGTGCGTTACCCCGGCATAACGATTAACAACATTTGCAAACGTATCGATTTTGTCCTCCGGAACTCTCGCAGCACACAATGTACTGACAAAACCCAGTTTTTCAGGGAAAAAGTTACCACCGATGCGTCGTATGATACCATTTTTCTTCAATCGGATAATTCGGGTTAACACTTGCTTTTCGGTCAAACCGAGATCCTTTGCAATGGAAAGATAGGGTCGAGGCGTTATGGGAAAATCTGACTGTATCCGGTTAAGGATTTTACGATCCGTATCATCCAAAGGCGGCATCGTTGACTCCTATGAAACGGAAGACGGATCCCTTAACAATTTCACATGCACCTTTCGCGTTCGCGGACCGTCAAATTCACAAAAGAAAATGCCTTGCCAGGTACCGAGCACCAATCGCTGGTTTTCAATACCAATCAGTTCTGAGGCACCAACAAGGGTCGATTTGATGTGGGCGGGTGAATTTCCTTCCAAATGCAGATACGCCGCATCCCAAGGGACAATTTTATTTAATATCGAGAGGATATCCGTCTTTACACTGGGATCTGCGCTTTCGTTGATAGTAATTGCAGCAGTCGTGTGGGGCACAAAAACCATACAGAGGCCATTGGGGATATCAGCGGAAGTTACCACCCGCTGGACCTCAGGGGTAATATCTATGAAATCCGTCTTTGCGTTGGTTTTGACCGTTAGAATCATTCGATGCCTCCAACGATACAAAAAGGGCCCTGCCGAAATGACAGGGCCCTTTTTGGTTTATGTAAACAGAGACTCACATCCAAAGACTAGACGCATCCGGTCGGTTTTGGAAGACCTGCCATCTTGCATGCGCCTTTCCCCGGACCAGACGGGAACAACTCATAGATATGTTTCAGTTTGAAACCGGTTACTTTAGACAACACCCGAACCATGGGCGCAATACCGTTTTTCTTGTAGTAATCTTGGAGCACATCAATGACTTTCCAATGTTCCTCGCTAAGTTCGTCGATACCTTCGGTCTTTTTGACATGCTGAACCCACTCAGGACACCAACTATCGAAGGTGTCAATAAATCCGTCTTCGTCTACAGTGAACGTCTTTCCTCCAAATTCAACATTTGGCATTTAGAATACCCTCCTTTTGTGATTGTATTGTTTGAACGGCCGACGGCCGAATCTCCCTGTTATTAAAATAAACGAAATTTATATACGATCCGCCTTTCTATGTCAACACTAAATAGGCCGATTTCACGATAAATTCAAAGTAGATCGTAACCCAGCCAGATGAAAGCAATTTGATTCTCTGGATGCAGGCTAAAAATCTCCAAATTCCAATACTCAAATTCCAAACAAATCACAATGACCAAAATTCAAAATTCCAAACCTGTTTGGGTCATTGAATATTGAAATTTGGTATTTCATTGGAATTTGGTGCTTGGAATTTGAGATTTTTGAATACCTCAATACTCCAAGATAGTAAAATTACCTTTATATTGTTTACAGCACCGTCAAGTCCCATCCCAGGCTCTCAGTATTCTTTTGGCATACGATTTAGTTGCGCTAATGTAAAAACCGGTCCGTCTTTACAAACGAATGCCTCGCCAATGTTGCACCGCCCACACATCCCAATTCCACATTTCATTCGGTTTTCAAGCGACATAATAACCTGCTCCGGTCCATATCCCAAACTATCCAACACCGGCTGAGTAAATTTGATCATGATGGGAGGACCGCATACGATGGCAAATGTGTCTGCATTTCCCGGTGGCGCCCTCTGTTCCGTGATGGTGGGAACAAAGCCGGTATGATACTTCCAGTTCGGGTCATCGGTTCCATCCACCGTGATGGATACGTGGATATCGTCCCGTCGTTCCCATGCAATCAATTCGTTTTTGTAAAGAAGCATGCCGGGTGCCCGGGCGCCATATATTACATGAATATCTTTAAATTTCGGTCGATTGGAAGAATCGAGCATGAAAACAATAGAAGATCGAAGGGTCGTGAAGGCAAAACCGCCGCCAATGAGCACCACATTGCCGCCTTCCATGTTTTCCCACGGAAATCGGTTGCCGAGGGGACCTCGTACGCCTATGATATCTCCGGCCTTCATGGTGTGCAAATACGAAGAAACCAAACCGACCTTGTTGACGGTGAACATCAAAAAGCCTTTTTCCGTTGGAGAAGATGCGATGCCAATAGGGATCTCTCCCTTTCCTGTCACCGAAAGCGCTGCAAATTGGCCGGATTTGTACGAAAACCTATCTTCGTCTTCCGGATTCAGAAAAACCAACTTAAACGTCTTAAGGTTCTTATCTTCGGTCTCCGTAATGATTTCATCGATTCGCACCGGATAAGGCAAGTATGGATTCTTCAATGCACTGACTCCTCACTCTCCTAACCCGGGACGACACAGGCCTTTGAATCGAAGCTGTTTAACATATTGCAGACTTTACGGATATCAATATTGACTGGACAGAGACGGATGCATCGGCCACATCCGACGCACTGAATGCCCGCGTCATGCTTGTCTACGAAATACTTAAGCTTGTGCATAAATCGTTGTCTGACTCTGTGTGTCTTGGTACCCCTTGGATTGTGACCGGAGCCGTGAAGTGTAAAAAGTGGATACATGCAACTGTCCCAGTTACGCATCCGTTTGCCAGAGTATCCATGAGTCTCATCTTGAATATCGAAACACCAACACGTCGGGCAAACATACGTGCAGGTGCCGCAGTTAATGCAGGAAAATGCTACATCCTCCCAAAACGGTGCGTCGTAAAGTGTGGTTGTTTCAAGCTCTTTTAGGTGATCTGTCTTCACACAGGAATATATTTTTGCTTCGGCAGCCTGCTTCATGCCTGCAATCTGCTTATCCACACTCGCGTCTTCTACTTCAGTATTCCACCCGGCTTTTGACATGAGTCGCTCACCGTTGTCGGTGATTGCTTTCCCAAAATAATGATCCCCTGCATCAACAAGCAATGCATCGAGCCCTTCTTCATGAAAAGGACCGCAGCCGGCAGTCGTGCAAAAGCAGCTACCGCAGGGACGATCACAGGCAAGCCCAACAAAAATGGTGGATTCGTAAGAACGAATCCAGTAAGGATCTTGAATATCAGGTGTATCAAAATTGAGCTTCACCAGCAAAAACGCTTTGGCATCACAGGGCCGAATCCCAAAAACAACCCGGGGATATTCTTCCCGTTGAACTTCTTTTAAAAGATGGTGATCTGCCTTTTTTTCATCAAGGGTATAATCGAACAGGATCTGAGACTGGGGGTAAACGAGCGATTTTGGAGAAAGCCGGGTATTTAAGCAGGTTAAGTCCGGCGATTGCCCTTTCTCAAGGGTCTTGAATATTTGGAAGCCCTTTTCTTCAACCGGGCCAAAAACACGGAACGATTCTTTCAAAGACTCAATTCCATCAGCCCAATCCGTTTTGCTGATTTTTACAATTTTCATCACGATATCCTATAGTCAATTGAGGACCCAACATCACGTTAAATGTTACAATTCCCCAACTCTATCTAATAAAATCATCCGGATCCTCCGACCGGTAGGTATCCAACGGCGGCCGTTCTTCAAGCGTTAATCCGGCTTCCCAATTAAACAGTTCCAGACAATCCTTTTCCAGTTTTTTTGTAAACGTCCGCATATTGATGCCTACCGGACAGGCACGCTCGCAGGCGCCACAATCGGTGCATCTTCCGGCACAATGATATGCTCTAAGGAAATGAAACGTCCGAACATCCATGGGATCCTGACTTTTGCCCACCCATTGTGGTTTGGATTCGTCCACAAAACAAGTGGGACAGTAACAGAGCGGACACGCATTTCGACACGCATAACAACGGATGCAGTCGGAAAGCAATTCGTTAAAAAAACCCCATTTTTCTTTAATAGATAAGGATTCGATCTTTCGAACATCTTCGTACCGGTTTACATCGGTTTGTTCTTCAACTAAATCCGCGACCAGCTCATCGTATAGGACCGGATTCCGGTGAATACATAACCGACAGTTTTCCTGCAATACGGCTATTTTCTGAAATTGGTCCTTGAACCCCTCCCCTTTGACGGTAATGGTATTTTCATCTTCGATAACTTTTCGGATTTCACCATTAGCGGCTGCGGTTATTTTATGCCGATCGATCATTCCTTTACAGGGAATACCGAGAATTACAAGTTGATCTCGTTTTATCTTATTTTCGATGATATGGGTAACGATGTTTCGTGAATCGCACCCTTTGGCGATGATACCGATCCTTTCATTTCTGTCTGTCAGATAGTTTGCTAAATTGATGCCGCAGTTGCTGTCCCATACCAGATTTTGAACGCCTGCTTCTGTTTTTATAAAACAGGGTTCACTCATCATCGGAACGGTTCCTTTACGAAATCCGATGATCATATCCACTTTGCCGTCTCTTAACAGTCTTTCCGAAATTTCTCTGATTCGATCAATATATTTTAACATTTTTATCCGATATCGGGATGTCAGATCAGGTTCACCCCATTTTTTACAAAACGTTTGTTGGGCCCCAATGCTCTTACCGCATCGGTAATCTCATTTGCGACATCAACGAATTTAGTGGATTCTGCAGAAGATACCCATGAAAAATGAAGGCGGCTGCGCTCAATCCCCATATGCTCCATGAGATTCTGAAACAGTGCAAACTTCCGACGGGCGTAATAATTACCTTCCAGGTAATGACATTCACCGGGATGTCAACCAGATACCCAAACCCCATCAGCACCTTCACGCAACGCAGCCAAAAAAAACTTGGGACTCATTCTCCCGGTACAGGGAATTCGAATGACGCGTATATTCGAAGGATATTCCATTCTGCTCACACCAGCCAAATCAGCCGCCCCATAGCTACACCAACTGCATAAAAAACTGACAATTTTAGGCTCCCAATCAGACATATGAACCCTTCTCTGGATTTATTCCTCAGTAACCTTGTCTGTGCAAATCTGAAAATACCAAATTTTTGATTATATCAAAACAGCACAATAAAAAACACCCTAATGAAGCCGGAAGCGGTTGACAACCTATTTTTGCGACCAACAGGGTCGCGATTATGATGGAAACCCTTGAGGCATCCTGTCAAGAAAGAGGCTAATTATAATTAAATTCAATATGTTATGTCAAATTATTCACGGCTTGCACTTCGTGGTTGTTTCGGTTTATAGTAATGGGTTGTTGGGATGAGGGATTTAGGCGAGACGAGGATTTAGTGGTTTAGGGTTCGGGGTTCAGGGGTTTGGATTGAGCCACGCAAATTGAAAAATGATATTGCCGTACCTGTTTGGTCACGCGCAGCGCAGGCGCTTGCGCCGCGTGTTGAATATTGGAATTTGAAATTTATTTGGAATTTGGTGCTTGAAATTTGTGATTTTACCAGGTTTCTCAGACGGGTAAACCCCAATTCCTGAAACCTTTTCAAGATACCGTCTGAAACGAAGTCGAAGCAGAGAACACGGATTTGGTTGCGGCAGAAGGCCTGCATTATGTTGCTGCCCCCTATAATCGGGGAAGCTTACACATTGAAGGAGAATCTACGAAATGAATTTGTATGACGTTTTACCTCGGGAAAAATGGATCGAGCTTGAAAAGGAAATAAATTCAAGATCTCGTCTGAACGCCTCTGTTTTCGATGCTGATGGCAAAAGGGTAACCGATTTTAAAAATTGGGCCAACAGGCTGTGCCCGGTTGTTAAGGCAAACGAAAAGGGGCAACAGTTTATTTGTGCTGTTGCCCATCAGGTTATCGCATTGAAAGCGGCGAAATCGCAACAGCCCGTAGTGGAAGAATGT
>JAHEHB010000048.1:5372-18995 GCA_024644775.1 Deltaproteobacteria bacterium | reverse complement strand
ATTTGTTAGAGTGCTTCAACCTTGAACGGCGACCGTTGAACCCCTCAACCCAGCTCTCACCCATGGATTTAAGCTCAGTTAGAACTATCTGTTACTGTTCATCGCCTGTCGCAGTGTAACAAACCATTCTCTTGCCATTAATTGATACCCAAATTCGTTGGGATGTATACCGTCACTATCCCAATTTTCACCGATCAACGCACTGTATTGGTCGGCTAAAAAAACCCCTTTCTGTCCCGCCAGGTTCATTATTTCAGGATTATAGTTAATCTCCACGTTTTTAATATTCCCGCGTAAGTCAGGAGACAGCGTGGCAATAATGGGTTCAACATTGCGACTTCGACTCTTGTCTATCATCACACTTAAATTGAATATGGTTGTGGGGATTGAAATGCCTGCAAACAAATCATTCGTTCCTTCAAGAATGAGAATATAATCCGGCTGGGATTGGTCGAGCACGGTATCGATTCTCCCGACGCCACGTGATGTCGTCTCAGCCAAGACTCCGTAATTCAACACGGCCACAGGCGTTCCAATTTCGCCAAACAGCCTTTCCAACTCAGGTTCGTATCCACCGATGCGTCGACCATTGGGGGGTTGCGAAATAAATGGGACCCCCTGTGTGATGCTGTCTCCAAATGCAACGGCAACCTTTTCGCTTTGAGACTCCTGTATGGTGCTGTCCGTAAATTCGGTGGCAGCCTTCCCGCTGTCAGAATCTCCACTATTACGACATGCCCCTATGAAAATGACCAAACATATCACTAAAAGCTGCAAACAGGTACGATAACCCGATCGTCTCGTCATGGTGTAGTCCTTTTGTAAAAAAGGGAGTTAGCCTGGGGGTTGACTAACTCCCTGAGATCGGTGGGATTTTGGTGCCGAGGGACAGAATCGAACTGCCGACACGCGGATTTTCAGTCCACTGCTCTACCGACTGAGCTACCTCGGCACGGCAAGACGTAAACTCTAATTAAAGCAATATAAAATTGTTTGTCAAGAAGTTTTTAGCCCATATCGCCGAATATCGATTGGACTAATGCACAGGCTGCGATGGTGGCGGTGTCGGCCTTTAAGATCCTGGGACCTAGACTGGCTGTAACGAAGCCATGTTCCTTGGCGTGTTGGATTTCCCCTTTGGTAAACCCGCCCTCGGGGCCCAACATAATCAGAACCGAGTCGATTGCTTCTTTTTTTTCCAAGAAGCACGCGGCATTGATGCCTTTCGTTTCATTTTCCCAGAATATCATCTTGATATCATGACGACGTTTACGCGTTAGCACTCCATCGAATGTATTGAGGTTAGATATTTTCGGTATTTGGTACCTGCCGCATTGTTTGAGAGACTCAATTGCAATTTTTTCCCATCGTTCCATGCGAGCCCTCAAACGGTGTTGATCGGGTCGTGGAACAGACCGTTTCGCCGTGAAGGGAATCCACTCACGAATCCCGAGTTCTGTGACCTGTCGGATGACGGTGTCCATTGTTCGATCCTTAAGGTATGCTTGGGCAACGACGACGTTTAACCGTGATTCGGTTTTCGACGAAAATGTTCTGTAAATTGAAGCCGCTATGCTACCGGAAGAAAGTGCAACGATTTTAGCTTCATAGTTAAAACCTGTTTCGTCAAAGAGAAGCAGCATATCTCCGGGTTTCATGCGCAATACATTGCGGATGTGTTTGATGTCAGAACCTTTGATTGTGGCAATGGAACCGGATATTTCTTTTTTTTGTATAAAAAACCGGGGCATCCTTTTTTTTACACATGAAATATGGCTTCTGTAAACTTCTTTTTTTGCTGGAAACGAAGCTGTTTTAGTTTCTTGACACCCCGCATCACCTGTGTTAAATCTCAAAGAATGTTAAGGGCTTGATCGATTCAAAGATGGGTGGCCAATTTAAGAAAGCGTAAAGAAAATGAATGAAAGCAAGGAACCTGAAAAATTGCATCGAGAAAGTGACGCGTCGGGAGAAGAAGATATTATAGAGCTTACCGACGTTTTTGAAAACACAACGGAAGAGGACGTTATAGAGCTATCCGATGTGGTCGAGCCTCTGCCTGCCGATAACGGTGAAGCCAAGGAAGACACTCTCATCGAGTTGACGGATGTCGTCACCGATGATGCGGCCGAATTGGAAAAAGCCCCCGAATTCGTCGCCGAGGAATCCAATAAACTCGATCGGATGTTGATCGATGAAATTGAAGAAGTACATACCCCGGCAGATGACCTTGCCGATTCACTGGGGGTTGATTTAGCTCCGGATACAGAAGCACCATCCACTGCATCTGACACCTCTGCGTCTGATACATCTTCCTCTGATGTATCTACTTCTGACGTGTCTACTTCCGACGTGTCTGGGCAGCTTGATGCAGCCATTGAACGTGTGGTTAAAGAAATGCTTTCAGATAAGATTGATACCATCTTAAACCGGGTGATTGAAAAAGAAGTCACAAAAGAAATCGATCGGATAAAACGCCTCCTAAGTGACGAGCTATCTGACACGGACGATACCGTTTAGTTTTCTTCAACCGCTCCGCTGTCATTTTTCAAGTTAGAGGCTTCGCCCCAATTGGAATGATTGAGGCAAAAATTCAGGCCTCAAAATTTATCTGATATTTTCATTATGTTGTAGAATTTCCGGGACGTAAATTAATACATAATGACATGGGGATTCGCTTTTGATCCCCTTTTCGCTTTTTTCGGAAGCGGTAATTTCCAATAGAGTGAGGAACCGGACGCCATGAGTTCAAATGTTCTTGCCAAAGGTTATGAACCCCGCGATGTCGAGAAACGGTGGTATGCTTTCTGGGAAACGGAGCAATTGTTTGCAGCAAAGGAAGAAGATACGAATGCGAATTATGCCATTGTGATTCCACCTCCCAATGTAACCGGAGTGCTACACATGGGCCATGCGCTGAATATTACCCTGCAAGATATACTGTGTCGATATCGCAGAATTCGGGGTGACAACGTGCTTTGGATGCCGGGTACAGATCATGCCGGGATTGCAACACAGAATGTTGTTGAAAAAAAGCTTGCCAGCGAGGGGCGAACCCGTCACCAACTCGGCAGGGAAAAATTCATTGAAGAAGTTTGGGAATGGCGCCGTCGATATGGCGGCGAGATCATTAACCAGCTCAAACGGCTGGGTGCCTCCTGTGACTGGAAGCGGGAACGATTCACCATGGATGCAGGTCTTTCCCGAGCCGTTCGAAAAGTGTTTGTCGACTTATACCATCAGGGACTTATTTACCGGGGAAACTACATTATCAACTGGTGTCCCCGGTGCCAAACCGCTCTTGCGGATCTCGAAGTCGAGCATGAAGATCTGGAGGGTCATCTCTACTACATCCGGTACCCGAATGTGACGGGTGAGGGCGGGGTTGTAGTGGCTACCACCCGCCCTGAAACCATGTTGGGAGATACGGCCGTCGCAGTGAATCCAGAGGACGATCGATACCATCGGTTGGGTTCCGATAAAGTGGTGTTACCCCTAATGAACCGGGAGATACCCATCATCCGGGATCCCTATGTGGATATGGAATTCGGAACCGGTGCCTTAAAGGTGACGCCTGCTCATGATGCCAATGATTTTGAAATTGCCAACCGTCATAATCTTTCACGGGTAAAGGTCATAGGGGATGACGGCATCATGACGGACGCGGCAGGGGAATTTAAGGGTCTTGAACGAACGGCCTGCCGAAAAAACGTCATTCGTGCATTGGAAGAGGGTGGCTTTCTTGAAAAGGTGGAATCCCATTCGCACAGTGTCGGACACTGCTATCGGTGCAAGACCGCCATTGAACCCAACCTCTCAAAACAATGGTTCGTGCGAGTAAAACCGCTTGCTGAAAAAGCCGTTGATGCGGTTAAAAAAGAGAAGACCCGGATTGTTCCGGCTATGTGGACCGCCACCTATTATGAGTGGATGAACAATATTCGGGATTGGTGCATCTCTCGTCAGATTTGGTGGGGGCATCAAATTCCGGCATGGACATGCAAGGGGTGTTCGGAGGTGGTTGTGGCACTTGAAGCTCCCCAAACGTGTCCAAAATGCGCAGACAGCGATTTTGTCCAGGAAACCGATGTGTTGGACACCTGGTTCAGTTCTGCTCTGTGGCCGTTTTCTACAATGGGATGGCCTGAAGAAACGCCGCTTCTCAACGCTTTTTATCCGACCTCTGTGCTTGTCACCGGCTTTGACATTCTCTTTTTCTGGGTCGCCCGAATGATGATGATGGGGATCCATTTCCTTGAGGATGTGCCGTTTAAAGCTGTCTATGTCCATGCCCTGGTTCGAGATGAAGATGGAAAGAAGATGAGTAAGTCGTTGGGTAACGTGATTGATCCGCTTACGGTGATCGATCAATATGGAACCGATGCATTTCGTTTTACTTTGGCTGCGTTTGCCGCCCAGGGAAGAGATATCAAAATGTCCGAAAAACGGGTGGAGGGTTATCGGCACTTTGTAAACAAACTGTGGAATGCAGCCCGATTTACCCTCATGCATCTTGTTAGAGGATATGAAGGCGCGATCCCCTCTGCCGTATCCCTTCCGGACAAATGGATTCTTTCCAGACTCCGCCGCGTGGCAGAGACAGTCGCGGATGCGCTCGACGGCTACCGGTTTAACGAGGCAGCCGCAGCCCTTTATCAATTTGTATGGCACGAATTCTGTGACTGGTACTTAGAGGCGATAAAGCCCGCACTCTATGGAAAGAAAGGTTCCAAAAATAAAGAATACACCCTTCAGGCGCTCTGGCATGTGCTGCGGGATACGTTGATCTTGCTTCATCCATTCATTCCGTTCGTTACGGAAGAAATTTGGCAGAAATTGCCCGGAACGGAGGACTCGGTCATGAGAGGAGCATTCCCTCTGGATGTTGATCTGGATGACAGGGATGTTGAGGCAGAGCAGCAAATGGATCTGATTTCAAGTGTTGTTACAGGTGTGCGGAATGTTCGAGGAGAGATGAACATTTCCCCGTCTCAAACCTTAGATGTTACCGTGAACGCCGAAACGAAGAATATATGTGAGACGATTTCACAACATCAGGATCTTATTTCCGCCCTTGCAAGGCTCGACGATTTTACCGTTGGCCACGATATTCAACGACCGAAGGCTGCGGCAACGGCGGTGGTAAACGGCGCCACTGTTTACGTTTCTCTCGAGGGGATTGTCGATGTTACAAAAGAGGCCAAACGTCTTGAAAAAGAGATTGAAAAGATCGAGCGGGAACTTGTTTCGGTAACAAAGAAACTAGACAATGAAAACTTCTTGAACAAGGCACCCGCAGATGTCGTAAAAGGTGTGAAGGAAAAACAGAGGGTGTTTTCTGAAAAACAGCAAAAACTGCAATCGAATTTAGAAAAAATTACCGACATTGATAGGGACTATGCATTCAGTTGATCATCTCATTGAGCTTGCATTGCAAGAAGATATCGGTTCGGGAGATATTACCACCGATACCTTAATTGATCGTGATGTCTGGGGTAGAGGCACGATCATTGCGAAAGAAAAAGAGCCTTTTGTGCTGGCCGGCCTCGAGGTCGCTGAAAAAGTATTCAGGCGCCTCGATCCCGACTTTCAATGGCAACCTTCTTTTCAGGATGGCGACACGGTTTCAGAGGATAAGATAGTTCTTGCAGTAAACGGTAAGCTACGTGCTCTGCTCATCGGTGAGCGGACTGCTTTAAATTTTTTACAACGCTTATCCGGTATTGCAACCAATGTTCGGTCCTATGTGGATCGGCTCGAAAATAAAAGCGTTCGGATCGTCGATACTCGAAAAACCCTACCCGGCTGGCGGTCGCTAGAAAAATATGCGGTTCGGGTCGGCGGCGCACACAATCACCGCTTCGGGCTTCATGACGGTGTTCTCATAAAAGACAATCATATTGCCGCATGCGGAGGGATCTCAAAGGCCGTGGAAAGGATTCGAAAAAGCGTTCCTCACCTTATTCGAATCGAAGTGGAAGTAACCGATTTGTCGGGTGTTCAAGAGGCAATTGCCACAGGCGCCGATGTGATCATGCTCGATAATATGGAAATCAGTCAAATCAAAAAAGCTGTGGAAAAAATCAGTGGGAAAGCACTCATTGAAGTTTCAGGAGGTATTACTAAAGAAAAACTGAATCAATTGACCGACATCGGTGTGGATATTGTTTCAATCGGCGCCCTTACCCACGCTGCCCGCAGCGTGGACATGAGCATGCGGATATTAAACGCAGAGTAAATCAAAACGGCTTCGTGCTGCATGATCTCCTTACTAAAATAGTCTCGCATATCGGTATATCTTTCGTATCGCTCGACACCGACACGCATAAGGCTAAAAAATGATACCAATCCGGGACACCACCCGTTCAAAAAACTATCCGATAGTGACGATGTGCCTCATCGGAATCAATGTCGTCATTTACTTGGTGCAATTATCCCAGGGGGCCAATCTTGAGCGGTTCATTTTTATCTATGGCCTGGTTCCCGCCCGTTACTCGTACCCGAAAATATCTGAGTATTTTTCAGCCGGGAAACAGGTTTTCTCGTTTCTTTCTTTTATGTTTTTACACGGCGGGTTTTGGCACCTCCTCGGTAATATGTGGTCGCTCTATATCTTCGGCGATAATGTCGAGGATCATATGGGCCCCGTGCGCTATTTATTGTTTTATTTATTTTGCGGCTTGGCTTCGGGATTGACGCATCTGTACTTCAATTTCTATTCGAAAGTGCCGACCATCGGCGCAAGCGGCGCCATCGCCGGGGTGATGGGCGCGTATTTCATCCTGCATCCACGGTCGCGGATACTCACCCTGATCCCCATCTTTTTTATTCCATATTTTATTGAAATTCCCGCCTTTTTCTTTCTTGGATTCTGGTTTGTTTTACAATTTATAAATGCTGCCAGCGCCAGTGGTGGCATGGGAGGTATCGCTTGGTGGGCACACATCGGTGGATTCGTTGTCGGCATGGTATTGTTAAAACTTTCTGAAGCGATACCGATTTTGGGTGAGAGATCCCGGATCACTGAAAAGAAAACGACCCATCGACTGCAGGTGGTTCGACCGGCAGGATCCGTAAGCGATCCGAATCTATATGGTACCATTCGTGTCAGCTGGTATGAAGCGCTCACAGGCACACGCAAATTGGTCAATATACCATGGGGGTTTCAGAAACGACTTTTCAGGGTAACCGTTCCCCCCGATATTCGAGACGGAAGCCAGCTTCGGCTAAAAGGAATGGGAAAGCGTTTGCCCGATGGTCAAAAAGGAGACATTTACTTAAAAGTGATTATTGAATCCGAACGGCCATAAACCCGATTATTAATACCCTTTACCGGAGTTCCAGTTTATAGGATTCGATCATCATCACGGGATGATAGGATTTTTTTGCCTTGGCGAGGCCCGGAAGACTCATATCGCTTTCTTTGTTAATATATTTATACCCTGCCAAAAGATGCTTTGCGCATAGGTTGTCGAAATACTGGTAGAGCCCTTTGATTTTCGTGAGCGCTTTCTCAAAATAAAGCACTCCCATGTCGTCGGTTAAATGTGACGCCATGCCAAACGCACGGATCTCGTTTTCAATCCGAAGAATCAAACCGTTTACTTCCAAAAGATCCATATTTTCGATGGTGTTGACCAGCGCCTGTTTTTCACAGGCTAAATTTACATCCTCATCGATATCGCATCCCCGATCGTCACACCACTTGTCTAAAAACATCAGGCATTCAGATTTTGCCGAGGATGTCATTTTTTCAACCGTGACATTTCCGTTATTTAAATAATTCCGCTTAAACTGATTGATCAAATTTCGTTTTTTTGCGTATTTATTCCCTTTCAGGGTTGTCAGATCTTCAGCCAGATAGATGTAGTCATTAAGCGCTTTTTGTTCCGACACTTTAAAGACAGCCTCTATGCATGCCCAACCGTATTTTTCGAAATATTCCCCCGGTACATACCAAAAGGCATGAAATCCTAGTTTTACCGCCAAATCTCGTAATTCTTGCGGGTTATATTCCCTTATTGGATTAACGGGAAGCAGCAAATGACGGTTTTCAGTTTTTGTGGTGAATTCAACGCGTATGATTAACGAACCATCGACAACCGCCCAGTAGGGTTGATACTCCAAATTGCACCACGCAATAACCGACGGTAAAGAATAGGCACAGAGCTTATATCTTAAATTGTGGAAAAAAGATTTTAAGTAATTATAGTCTTTCGGTAAAAGTGCTTTGAACTTCATAGGGATGTTTTTAACATTGGTATGGAATTTGGCATCGGTTTAAAGCCCAGTCGGGAATAAAACCCATGGGAACCTTTTTCTGCAATAAGACCGATCCATTCGATGCCATCTGCCCTCAAGAGGGATACGAGCTCATTGATGATCGTGGTTCCAATTCCTCGACCTCTAAATTCTTTTTTTACGGTGACATCCTGAATATAGGCATCACTGCTTTTATCGCTGATGGCCCGTCCCATACCAACGATTTTATTGGTATTCATTGCAACAACAAATACGTGACTTCCGGCAATGATACCCTTCACCTGCTTTGGATCATCTATTTCCTTAGACCACCACCCTTCATTACGGTAGAGCATTGTAATTTGATTGATTTGATCAGGGGTTGGTTGAACTAGAACCGTGTAGGTCAGCATGAAGATTTTCTTAAGAGGTTTTACTTGTAAAGGGAAGGACGCTTTGCTTTATCTCTTTTTCTCCGAATATGGAAGACACCCGGTTTCGTCCGTTTTTTTTCGATAGATACATTGCCCGGTCAGCCCGCTGGACAAATTCCGACAAATCCTCGCTTTTAAAGTATTCTGTAACCCCGATACTTATTGTGACGGTCGTCTCTTTGTGTGGGGTCGGTGTAAATTCTTCTCTTTCAATTCCAGCTCTAATTCGTTCGGCAACTGTTCTTGCTTCTTCAGCCGTTGTTTCAGGTAAAAGGATCGTAAATTCTTCGCCACCGTACCGATAGGCCGTATCCATTTTTCTGAGACACGATGTAATGGTTTTGCCGATACTCTGAAGGACTTTATCCCCCTCCAAATGGCCGTATGTATCATTATATTCTTTGAAAAGGTCGATATCCAACAGCAGCATTGCCAGGGGGTGATTGTATCGGTTCGATCGATCGGCCTCGAGTTCCATTTGGTTGTAAAAGTGCCGTGAATTGTAAAGCCGTGTGAGACCGTCTGTGATGGCCAGTTTTTTAAGTTTTTCCATCATTTCGATGCGCTCATTCGTCAGTTGCCGCTCTTTTAACACTCTTTTCAATCTGAGCAGCAGTTCCTCGAAGCGCACCGGTTTGAAAATGAGGTCACTGGCGCCTTTGTTGATTGCTTCTTCATAGGAATAATCGCCACTATACCCCGTCATTACAATGACATCTGTATTGTAAATGGATTTTACTCGCTCCGTAAGATCGAGACCATCCATTCCCGGGAGAATGATATCCGTGATCACCACATGAATGTTTTTTTCTTTTAATATTGCGAGTGCTTCCTCAGAACTGGGCGACTTAAATGCCGTGTATCCGGATATCATGATGAATTCATGCAGCGAATCTCGAATGGCCGAATCATCATCGACGATCAAAATATTTGAACTCATAGTTTACGCATCCGATGGAAATCCCGTCCGGTCGAATCTATGTAACACGTATATAAAATCCTTTATACAAAATCCTTGCCAAGGTTGACAGCGATCAAACCAATTTGTTAAAAAAGGCGTTTCACCCGATGGATTATGCCGAGTATTTCGGATTTTGACCACTATCGTGAGCAGCGTCCATCGATTGCAACCTCTAAACCTTAAACAGAATAGTTTAGGTATAAATATACTTTATAACTGGTATACTGGGCGGTGTCAACTGACTTTTGGGTTTGTTACGAATCCGGCTCATACTTAAATGGACATGATCAAATTGGATCATCCGTCGTCTGCATGCGCTGCTATGTTTAAATGATAATGACCGTATTAAATGATAATGGAAACTGTATGGAATATATTCGTAATTTTAGCATCATTGCACACATCGACCACGGCAAATCGACTCTTTCTGATCGTTTCATCCAACTGACGAATATTGTTGCGGATCGAGACTTTAAGGATCAAATTCTCGATACCATGGACATCGAGCGAGAACGGGGAATTACCATCAAAAGCCAGACGATTTGGTTGCCGTATACTGCTCAGAACGGACGGAAATATTCCCTGAATCTCATCGACACCCCCGGTCACGTGGATTTTACATACGAGGTAACCAGAGCCCTTGCCTCCTGCGAAGGCGCCCTTCTGTTGATCGACGCGAGCCAGGGGGTTGAGGCACAAACACTTGCCAATCTCTATCTCGCGTTGGAACAGAATCTTGAAATTATTACGGTTATCAACAAGATCGACCTACCATCCGCAGATATCGAAAAAACCAAACATCAGATTAAAGACGATCTCGGGCTGGACATCGAGTCTGTTATTTTGGCATCGGCTAAAACCGGGATCGGTATCGAAGATATTCTTGAAGGTGTGGTGAGCCGCCTACCGCCGCCTTCCGGAGATCCGGATGCACCTTTAAAAGCGCTTGTTTTTGACTCTCATTACGATCCTTACCGGGGTACGATTGTTCATCTCCGTATATTTGAAGGCAGAATCAAATCGGGTGATCGGGTACGCTTTATGTCCGGCAATGGGGTATATAAAGTGGAGGAGGTGGGGATATTTCAAATTTTCCGGATTCCTCAGCAAGAATTGTCCGCTGGTCAGGTGGGTTACATGATTGCAGGAATCAAGACCGTGAGTGATACCCGATGCGGGGATACCATAACCCATGATGACAGAGCGTGTCTTGTGCCGATGCCAGGATTCAAAGAGACAAATCCGGTGGTGTTTTCCTCGGTATATCCGGTAGCTTCAGAGGGTTACGAGGAACTTTCTATCGCAATGGAAAAGCTCAAATTGAATGATGCATCCTTGGTTTATGAAAAGGACGCTTCGGCCGCACTTGGGTTCGGTTTCAGATGCGGTTTTCTGGGACTGTTGCATCTAGAGGTGGTTCAAGAAAGACTCGAGCGAGAATATAATATTTCTTTAATATTAACGGCACCTTCAGTTCAGTACCGACTGACCATGCAAGATGAATCGGAGTTGAAAGTTGACAATCCAACTCTTTACCCGGATCCCACGCGAATCCAAGTTGCGAAAGAGCCCTTTATTCGGGCCTCGATTATCATCCCCGATCGATACATGGGCGCCGTTATAAAGCTTTGCATGGATCGGCGGGGTAAGAATATTAACTACCAGTACCTGACGAGTAATCGGCTGGAAACGCTGTTTGAATTACCGCTGTCGGAGGTCATTTATGACTTCTACGACCGGCTAAAATCCGTCACCCAAGGATATGGGTCCTTTGATTATGAGCTTATCGATTATCGAGAAACGGATCTTGTTAGAATAGATATTCTTATCAATGGAGAACGCGTGGATGCCTTTTCACAGCTTGTTCATCGGGATCGGTCCGTTGAACGGGCGCGATTTATGTGTGAATCGCTTCGGGAAGAAATTCCGAGGCAGATGTTTAAAGTCGCGATTCAAGGGGCCATCGGATCAAAAATTATCGCTCGATCGACCGTCTCAGCGTTTCGTAAAGATGTCACCGCAAAGTGCTACGGGGGAGATATTACCCGGAAGCGTAAGCTGCTCGAAAAGCAGAGAAAAGGAAAAAAACGAATGAAAATGGTTGGCAAGGTGATGATACCTCAGTCTGCTTTTTTGTCTGTTCTAAAAACAGACACCGTCGCATTTGACAAGCGGAACCTTTAGCCGTATATGTCTGTTAATAAAGAATATAGGCTCAAAGGAACTGGCTTCATTCTTCATTGCTAATAAGTGACTAAAGCGAGCTAAAGATGATTCGCCGGAGGTCCGCCGGCGGATCAATTACATAAAGGATTGGCCACAAAGGCACAAAGACACTAAGTAAATATATTTTTTTTGTGCCTTGGTGTCTTCGTGGCTGAAAAGAAATTCTTCCACATTTAGGAGATTGAAAATGGGAATGACCCTCACGGAAAAACTTCTGGCCGGACATGCCGATTTAGACACCGTAAGCCCCGGAGATCTGATCAACGCAAAAGTTGATGTCGCACTGGCAAATGATATTACAGCACCGATTGCCATCGAAGAATTTAAGAAAAATGGCGCCACAAAAGTCTTTGACACTGAAAAAATCGTACTTGTCTTGGATCATTTTGTGCCGAATAAGGACATAAAATCCGCCATGCAGTGCAAAGCGGTTCGAGAATTTGCAAGGGCTCAGAACATTGTCCATTTTTTCGATTCCGATGAAGTGGGAATCGAACATGCGCTGTTGCCTGAAAAGGGACTCGTTTTGCCGGGGGATCTCATCATCGGGGCAGATAGCCATACGTGCACCTACGGTGCACTGGGCGCATTCTCAACGGGTGTCGGCAGTACGGATTTTGCGGCTGCCATGATTACCGGAGAGCTGTGGTTTCGCGTTCCTGAAACCATAAAGTTCATATACAACGGCGAGTTGAATCCATGGGTTGGCGGGAAAGATCTGATTCTATATACAATCGGTGATATCGGCGTGGACGGAGCCCTTTACAAGGCCATGGAATTTGCCGGTCCTGCCATTGACAACCTGGAAATGTCGGGCCGTCTCACCATGACCAATATGGCAACAGAAGCCGGCGCTAAAAACGGTATAATTGAATCTGATGACGTTACCGAAGCGTATGTTTCGGAGCGGGCCAGCAGACATTATAAAGCCGTCACGGGAGATCCGGATGCCGAGTATTCGGAAATAAGAGAATACGATGTGAGCAATATCGAGCCCCAGGTTGCCTTTCCCCATCTACCCGAAAATACAAGAGGCATTAGCGCGGTAGGGGAAATTCCAATCGATCAAGTCGTGATTGGATCGTGCACCAACGGTCGAATGGAAGATTTGCGAATCGCCGCAGAAATTTTAAAAGGTAAAAAGAAGAACCCGAATACCCGCCTGATTGTGATCCCCGCAACCACCCATATTTACCGTACTGCTCTGGACGAGGGGCTTTTCGAAACATTTTTGGATGCAGGGGCCTTTATCAGCCCGCCGACGTGCGGCCCCTGTCTAGGCGGATACATGGGAATTCTTGCAAAAAGAGAACGGGCGGTAGCGACAACGAATCGCAACTTTGTCGGCAGAATGGGGCATCCCGAAAGCGAGGTGTACCTTGCTAATCCTGCGGTAGCGGCAGCTTCTGCAGTGCTCGGAAAAATCGGCGGACCGGACGAGGTTGTGGGATAGAATTTAATTGATTTGAAAGGACATTCGATGAACGTAACAGGAAAAGTTTGGAAGTTTGGTGATGATATCAATACAGATGTGATTATACCCGCGCGGTATCTGAATACGAGCGATCCCGAAGAGCTCGCCGAACATTGCATGGAAGATGAAGACCCCAGCTTTGCGAGTAAGGTTGAAAAAACCGATATCATCGTTGCGGGAAAATATTTCGGATGCGGCTCTTCCCGAGAACATGCCCCAATTGCCATCAAAGCTTTGGGGATCTCTTGTGTGATCGCCAAAAATTTTGCCAGAATATTTTACCGAAA
>JAHEHB010000048.1:0-5362 GCA_024644775.1 Deltaproteobacteria bacterium | reverse complement strand
TCCTTTAACACAGGACTTCCGATATTAGAGTGCGAGGATACGGATCTTTTTAAAACGGGCGATACACTCACCGTCGATTTTGATGCGGGCGAAATAACCCATGGAGAAACCGGCAAGACCTATCGAACCCGACCTATCCCCCCCTTCATGCAGGAACTCATCGAAAGTGGCGGGCTTATGAATCACATCGCAAATCGGGCAACGTCATGACACCGGTGGTATCCGGGCAATTCGATAGCTGAATATATTGCGTTAAAATCATTAAGAAATTTGGAGATCGTATGAGAATCGTTCAACATGACACTCGTAATCTGATTCGACGATCCAAACTTTTTGTGCCCGTAAATCGCGAAAGATTTGTACAGAAGGCATGGATCCGAGGGGCCGATTGCATCATCCTTGATCTTGAGGACGCCATCGCACCGGCCGATAAAGCTTCCGCTCGAAAAATGGTCAAAGACGTGCTTCCCGTGGTGAAAAAGGGGGGAGCCGATGTCCAGGTACGCATAAATCGGGATTTTGAGGAAGAAGATCTGGATGCTGTGGTGGTTTCCGACTTGACTGGTATTATGATTCCCAAATGCGAGTCGGCGGAAGAGATTCAGCGCATTGACCAAATGGTAACGCACTTGGAGAAAGACCGGAGTTTGCCGGAGGGGTCGATTCAGTTTGATTTGCTGATTGAAACGGCAATGGGAGTCATCCGAGCGGAGCAGATAGCGTTATCGAGCTCCCGCATTGTCCAGATGAATATCGGACAGGCAGATTTGTCTGTGGATATGGGATTTACCCGATACGTGGAATTGAATTTTGAGCAGTATGTGTTTGCCGAAGACAAACTCCGGTATGCGGCGGTTGCTGCCGGTGTTCAACCCTGTGGGCTCGGCGCACAGAATGGGGTGGATTTTACAAGCGTAACGATGGGTAACGATGCGATGCTTCAGGCCTGTCGACACGCCTTTCATATGGGTTTTCGGGGGGCGGTACTCATCCATCCGGCCTGGGTAAAGGCCGCAAATGAAGGATTTAAGCCGGCGGAATCAGAAATTATTCTGGCCCGAAAAGTAAAGGATGCCTTGGATGATGCTTATGGCAAAGGAGAGGGATCCGTGAAGGTGGAGGGTCGCATGTATGATGTGGCCAACATGAAACACGTCAATGCACTGTTAGATCGCGCAGACGCGCTGGCTCTGAAGGAATCCGAAAAAGCCGCGGCTATTGAAGCTGCAGGCGGAATTCCTTAGGTAAGAACGGGGGTGGAGAACATTCCCCATAACTCGGCTTTTAAATGGTATCCTATTTTTGTTCCTCTTTTTTGGTGTCAGGTTTCGGGTGTCAGGTTTCGGGATTCAGGGGCAACGAAATAACAACGAAGAATGATGCTAAATGGATTGGATAAAACACTCGTCTGAGAAACCTCGTTTCTTGTATTGATGAATCTGGTTCTGTTGTTGGTCTAGCTCCTGACACCTGACACCCGACACCCAGTCTATTCCCAATCCGGTCGTTTCTTTTCCTTTCCATCTTTATAGCATTTTCTGGCATACCAGTCGATTTGTCTGCATATCCCCCGTATGATGCGAACTTCTTTGGCTCGGAGTGGAAATCGATTAAAAAATCGCCGCAAATTGTTCATCCAGTAATCCGGGTTTTCGGGATTGATAAAATCGATCCGAATAAGAATTTCCTTGAGTTGTTCATACATTCCCTCCAGATCGTGCCGGTTCGATAGACGCGGTGATGCGGTCGCTTTTTTCGGTTTAGATGCCGAAAATACTTCATAGCAGAGGATCATCACCGCTTGAGCCAGGTTGAGGGTAGAAAACGCTGCAGTGGGTATGGTTATCAACGCATGGCAAAGACGGATATCTTCATTGGTGAGGCCTTTGTCTTCCGGTCCGAAAAGAAGAGCGATTCGGTTTTTATGTGAGATATGAACCAGGCGTTTCGCCATTTCCGCAGGACTTGATACTTCCTGGCGCTGACCGCCGAGACGAGCGGTGGTTCCCACGATATACTGAAATCTATCGAGCGCATCTTTTAGGGTATCGAATACCTCCATCCCTTCAACGACATCTGCTGCCGTATGGGTCGCCATTTTAAGAATGCGGGTCAGATCACAGTTTTCGGGTTGAACAACAATGAGCCGTCCCATCCCCATATTGCAGATGGCTCGCGCGACCGCTCCAATATTTTCAGGATATCGGGGGCGATTTAAAACAATTGCGATATTTTCCAGGTTTATTGCGTCAGGCATTCGCTGACAAATTCAAAACGGTTGAAGAAATAAGCAATCTCAAAAGCGGCCGATTCCGATGAATCGGAACCATGGACGACATTTTTTTCGATATCGGTGGCAAAATCACGTCGGATGGTTCCTTCTGCAGCTTCCAGGTAATTTGTAGCTCCCATCAATTCGCGATATCTCTCAATGACTTTTTCCCCTTCAAGGACCATCACAACGATAGGTCCGGAAGACATAAAGTCGGTAAGGCTGTTATAAAATGGCTTGCCTTTGTGCACCGCGTAGAATCCTTGTGCCTGTGGCTTATTCATATACAGCATCTTCATGGCAACGATATTCATATGGTTATTTTCGAGCCGCTTGATGACGTCACCGATTAGTTTACGTCCAACGCCATCCGGTTTGATAATAGCAAGCGTTCGTTCCATTTTTCAAAATCCTTTCTCTGCAGATTTCGCCCCCATCCATTGGGTTTGAACGGTGTTTCCCTTCACAAACGAATGTTGAACCCAAAGGATGTCCAATGATGGGCGATCAGTCGATTGGTGCCGGTTGGCATACCAGACAGCGGTAAACAAGTCAACTGCTGTGCTTTCAGTTTCAGCACGGCACCTCTTGTTAACGGGTATCCCGATGGGATTATCTTCCGGGGTCGATGGAACTGAAAAGAAGCGTGCGGGAAACTGCAATCTTGACTCTAAGCGACAGCTGTGACAAAATACGGTACAAATGATTCGCGTTTCCATGTTCCGCTGAGATGGTTAAATGATCTCGAAAATGCCGCCGGTAGCTCCAAAAATAGAGGGCATTGGTTTTTATTGATTATACCGTTTGAGAGGTTTTTTTTTATCTTTATGATTCAGCTTAATGTTATTTATCCAGTAATTTATCCGATTACTTATCCAACTATTTGTCCATTTTTTTGTCCAATTTTTTATCAGGGGCATCGCGTGTCATGAAGTTTACCATTTTCAAAAGACTCACCTTCGGTTATATTGCGATCATGGTCATGGTTGTTTTTTTAGGAGCCCAGGCGACTTTTTGGATTAACAAACTCAATGGTATTACTCGGGATATCACCGCATTCCATGGTACGACCATAAGACTGACGGAACGCCTCTTAAAAGATCTTTTTTCCCTAATTGGTTTTGAAAAAAAATATATTGTTTCCAAAGACCCGGATTTTTACAAACAATTTTGGGAAATAAATGACAATCTCGAAAAAGATATGCTGACGCTGGCGGGTCTCATGAATGTTCCCGAGAAAAAGAAACTATATCAGGAGGCAGAAACTCTTTACGAGCGTTATATTTCTCTTTTTAGAGAAGAATCGGAGTTTATAACGAAAAAAAAAGATTATCCGCACAAAAAATATCAAGCCGAAAAAGATATATTGGTGGATAGCTTAAGTCGGAATTTAAAGCAGATTACTCAGACCACACGGATGGATAGAGATAAGAAAATAGATGAATCAAGCCAGATAGGCTCAAAAATGCAAAAAATGATCGCTGCTACGGCAGGCCTTTTCATCTTGGTGGGATTTTTGATTTCCTATTTCAACACCCAAAAAATTAATCGATCGATTGTGCTGCTACAGGAAAAAACCAAGGAAATCGCCAAAGGTACATTTGAAGAGATTTCCAATATCACGTCGCCTCCTGAAATCAAAGAATTGGCTGATGATTTTAACATCATGTGCGAACGATTAAGAGAGTTGGATGAGATGAAGATCGATTTTATCAGTCATGTATCTCATGAATTACGCACACCGTTGACAGCCATGAAAGAGGCATCCAGCATGCTACTGGAAGGAACGGTTGCGGATAGTGCTGAAAAACAGAAAGAACTTTTGGAAATCATGTACGAAGAGTGTACACGGCTGATCGAGTCCGTGAATCGAATACTGGATCTTTCCCGCATGGAAGCCAAAATGATGAATTATCATTTCAACGAATGTAGCCTGGTCCCCTTGATACAAAAATCGATTCACAAGCTAGGCCCTATTGCCAAAAGCAAGAAGATTCAACTTAAATCGAAGGTACCGCAGGACCTTCCAACCGTGACTGCTGATGAAAGACAAATAGAACAGGTATTGGAGAATATTCTGGGGAATGCCTTAAAATTTGCCTCGGACCAAGATACCGTCTCAATAGATGCTGCGGTTAAGAATGACGGGAGAAGATTTGTAGAAATATCGGTTTCTGATTCCGGCTCCGGGATTCCCAAGAAAGAACTTGAAAATATTTTTGATAAGTTTCAACGGATAGACAACGGTAAGGGAACGGTTAGAGGAACAGGCCTGGGCCTTCCGCTTGCTAAACACATTGTTGCGGCTCACGGGGGAAGAATATGGGCAGAAAGCGAGGCAGGGGCAGGAAGTACTTTTTACTTCACGTTACCTGCGTAATAAGCTTGATACTAGGAGTGGCGGGATGTATTCCCCCTCAGGAATACCGGGCGATAAAAGCGCCAACGCCGCTTGCACGGGCAAACGATCTCATAGCCAACGGAGATTTTAAGGGTGCCTTGAAACAAAATGACAAGGTATTGATGCAGGCCTCATCCGCGTTCGGAGATCAGGCGTTGTTCCAGAGAGGATTGATTTATTCCCATCCTCAAAATCCCGGCCAGGATCAACAAAAATCGATTGAAACGTTTAAAAAAATCCTTAATGAATATCCTGATAGTACTCTCGTCGAAACGGCTGAGGTATGGATTCAATCGTTATCTAAGAACGTCAGTATGGAGCGGGAGGTTGTCAACGCGTATGGTAAAATCGGTCTTTTGCAATTGACAATTGAAGAACAAAGACACACGATCGACCAATTTCGAGGAGAATTGAGAACCCATCGGGTGCAAATAAAAAAACTAAAAACCGAGATTGTTAAGCTGAAAAGCCAAATTGAAAAACTTAAAAAAATCGATTTGAGAATCGAAGAAAAAAAACGATCAGTTACCCCGCAGTAACGTGAAAATCCGATATCGATTCGATCGTTAAATGGTTAACATCACAATAATTTTAGTGGCATTGTTATTATGAAAACATTCGTGAACGAATCTAAAATATTGGTGGTCGATGACGACAAGAGCATTCTTAAAGTCATCAAAATGAGACTA
>JAHEHB010000047.1 GCA_024644775.1 Deltaproteobacteria bacterium | reverse complement strand
ATAGCCCACATCGTGAATAAGTTGTGCGCCTGAAAGTGTCGAAGAAATCAACGTCAGGGAGGCTTCCATAGCGGCTTGCTGATCGATGGCTTTAGAGGCGCTGGTTCCCCCGATACCAAAGCATGGTAGCTGATAGAAATGGGCAAGGTCTTCGTTGAAACCTCTCACCTCCGGGGCTGAATGAAGCCCCACGGTGGTTAACATATCGAAGGTTCCACCTGAATGACTGCATCGAATAAAAGGGGCACCTTCATTTTTTAACTGTGAAAGAACGAGTCCGGCAAGCGTTGCTGCGTTGTTGATAGCTAAAAATCCCGGAATCGTGATGGGAGTGGACAGTCCGCGGGTCACGATTCCCGGTCGATAAATAAACGGAAGGCGTTTTTCAGAAAGATACAGCAACTTCTGGATGCTATCCGGATTGTGTCTCAGGGGATGGGTAATATTGATATAATTTACGGCAAAAGGCCGCATTCTGAATTTATCGTCTCCTTCCGCAACCGCTTCTGCCATAGCCACCTTACGCTTTGTATTGGCAACACTCGTTGTCACATAAATAATGGGTTTGTTCGTATTTTCAAGCATCGTCTGCATTTGAAGCGCTTCTGCCTTTGTTTCGGAGACATCTGAAGGAATAAATCCCGACATGACAAAATCAAAGTGAGAAAGGGCATCCAGAAGTCCGGTGATATCCCGAATATCCTGCATGACCGCCCGGCGTCGTTGGTCGGTTCGATGATCGATGATATCCAAAAGGTCAGAGCCGTTTCCGAAGTAAGACTTTCTTCCGGAAAGCCGAATGGCGGGTTTACCCGTCTGATCATAAAGAATAATCTGTTTCGGAGCGAGTCCAAGCGCCCAATCAACCCGCCAGGAGGGTATATGCACTCGATTCCCATCGGTAACATCCACGCCCGCATTCCTAAACAGACTGACCGCCTCTTCATCCTGGAAACGGATCCCGGTTCTCTCCATAACCTCCAAACTCGCATCATGAATCTGCTGCACCTGTGAGTCCGAAAGGCGTCGGTAGTACGGGGAATTGAGTGTCGTCATATTAGATTCCATCATTGTGCAGCCTCCTGTTGCTTTTGTTTTCGAAGCTTCATGGTAGCGGTATGATCAACCACCACCGTCTCCTCGGTTTCTTTTAAGACCACTCCATACTCAGCGGCAGCTCTCTCTATAGACACCAAACCTTCCAAAACATCCCACCGTACCTTATTCGAGTCCCTTTCATATGGATACCCCCAGCCGCCGCCACCCGATGTTTTAGTAATAAATGTACTTCCTCTTTTGACCGTCAGGGTTGCTTTGGAAGGGATGTCGACATCACTGCCGTTTGGGTCAATTAGACGACACGAAGCCGAGGTTGCCGGTCGGCCGCCGAGCACACCCCACGGCTGTATTCGATTGCGGTCCGAACTAATCGTCAGTGTGGTATCATCTTCCAAGAAAGCAATTTCACGAAAGATCCCCGTGCCGCCACGATAGGTTCCCGGCCCTTCCGAATCGGGAACCAGTCCATAACCCTTTACCAACAATGGGTAAGTGACTTCGATGACTTCCACCGGAGCGTTTCGCGTATTGGTCATATGAGAGTGAACGCCGTCCATCCCATCTTGACAGTGAAGTGCACCCTGGCCGCCGCCGTAGGTTTCAATATAATTATACAATCGTCCGGTCCTCGAATTTAAACCTCCCACATTAATGAGGTTTTGCGTACCGTGATGAGCGGCCATCACCCGTTCGGGAATCGCTTGGAGCAGCGCACCCAATAAGCAATCCACAATGCGATGCGTCGTGATAATGTTTGAATGAACAACGGATCGAGGATAATGAGAATTCACCAAACTTCCTTCCGGAGCAATGATGCGAATCGGACGGTAGGATCCGGCATTCGGTGGAACGCCCGGGTCCGCCACACATTTAACGACATAAAATACGCATGCCTCTGCGGAAGCCTTTCGACAATTCATCGGTCCTTTGACTTCAGGGGATGTATCGGAAAAATCCACCGCTATTTCATCTTCAGAAACATGCACCGTAACCTTCACCCGAATAAGGTCATCGGTAATGCTGTCTCCCTCTATATAATCTTCGAAGGTATAATTGCCGGTCCGGATTCGTCGAATTCCCGCACGCATTCGACGCTCAGAATAATCCATGATCGCGTTCATATATTCAAGCGTCTCGTCCTGCCCATAGTTATCGAATAATTCCCGCAAACGATCTTCACCCACATTGTTCGCTGCGTGCTGGGACATCAGATCTCCCCTGAATTCAATCTTGGTTCTCACATTCTCCTGAATCAAGGACATCAACTCCTCATCCAATATCCGATTTTTAATGATGCGAACCGGTGGAATTTGCAGTCCGACCTGAAAAATCTCGGTCACACCAAAAGGCATACTACCGGGGGCGAATCCCCCGACATCCACGTGATGTGCCTGATTGGCTACTAGGGCGACGAGCCGATCTTTAACAAATACAGGACTAACCATGGTTATATCGTTTAAGTGACCCGGACCTTCCGGATAGGGATTGTTATAAAGGATTCCATCTCCCGGTTTCATCGTATCAAGTGGGAATCTTTTTAATACCGTTCTGACCACAGCCGGCATGACACCCAGATGGAGCGGTGTTCCCACTTCGGATTGGGCGACGACATCACCATTGGCCAAGTAAATCGCACTGGAACAGTCCCGGCGATCCTTAATATTGGTCGAATATGCGGTTCGAATCAAGGCAGCCGTCATTTCATCGGCGATGGACATGAGCGCATTTCGCATCACCTCCAAGGCAATAGGATCGGTCTGTGTGGGCATGATGTATTCTCCAATTGACTAACCAAATATATTTGAAATTCCCTTCAACTTCGAGTAAAGATCCGGGTTCAGAGGGACCGGCTTTGGTTCACCCCGGAGGGGTGATATGCATGGTAACCTTTACCAGCAGTGATAAGGTTTCAGGTGTCGGGTGTCAGGTGTCAGCAACCGAATTCGACCCGCTGTGGCGCAGTCGCTCATGAAATGGACAATCTTTCACCGGGGTTGGTCTTCAGTTTCTGCCGAATTGGTACTCACGATCCATGATTCGGTATTTACTGAAACCTGACACCCGACACCTGAAACCAACCTTGAACAGATTTGATCTATGGCAGAGCCGATCATCTCTGACCCCCGCAAAACGGGATCTTTGACTGGTCTTAAAGACCAGGTTTTCAGAGTTAAAATAAACCAGGTAATGCCTATTGATTGCAATACCCAATCGAAACTGTCTGACCCATTTAGTCAAACCGTCAGCATGTAAGGAGCTAAAATCACCGTGTTTGGTTTATGGTAAGCGTTAAATTGAAATACGAATCCACCCTCGCTTCATCTCCTTTTTTAATCAAAGTGGTTGAATCCGGCTGTTCAATGATTGCCGGACCTTGAATCCGGTTACCGGGCTTTAAGTGCGAGCGTTCATAGATAGAGGTTTCCAAATACTCTCCGCCCATATAGACGGTCCGTGCTTCTTTAAAGGCCGAGGCCGGATCTTCATCCGTAACGGGTTCACTGTAGAATTCAGGCTTATTAACCTGTCCGACGGCAGTAAGTCTGAGGTAAACGATCTCTTTTTCTTCCTGGGGTTGGCTGTAACCGTACAACCTGAAATGGGTCTCATCGAACGCTCGTTCGATCGCTTCGATGCTACTGAGTCGAAAATCTCCTCCAGTTACCGGTATTTCGATTTCATAGCCCTGTCCAAGGTAACGAATATCAGCACTCCTCACAAAAACGACGTTTTCTTGAGCGATGTTTCCATCCACCATCTGCTGCAACGCCTGTTGCTCCAATTTGAAATAGAGCCGACCGATTCCCTTTAGATCAATATCTGAAAATTTCGTAAGATACGTCTGGCTATAATCGCATCGAAAATCGGCGATCAAAAGGCCAACCGCTGAGTTTACTCCGGGTTTGATGGGAACAATCACTTCCGGAATCCTGAGTTCCGATGCGAGATCTGCAGCTTGCAACGGCCCGCTTCCACCGAAGGCGAATAGTGAAAAGTGTCGAGGATCGTTCCCCCGCTCCACGGAGACGAGTCGAATGCCACGGGTCATGTTGGCATTGACGACCTTTAGAATCCCTTCCGCCGCTTTTTCAAGATGAAGTTTCAAAGGATCGGCGATTTTTTTCTGGATTACTTTACGGGCGTTTTTCACATCGAGAAACATTTCACCGCCCACATAATAATCCGGATTCAGTCGTCCCAATACCAAATTCGCATCCGTAACCGTCGGCTCATTGCCTCCTTTACCGTAACAGGCGGGTCCGGGGTCGGCACCGGCACTCTGTGGGCCGACTCGCAAAAGGCCCCCTGAGTCGATCCAGGCAATGGATCCGCCACCGGCGCCGATCGTATTAATATCGATCATTGGAACCTTGATGGCATGCCCCCCGATTTCGCTCTCGTTTGTCGTCAAATAACGTCCGTCTCTAATTAGACAAATATCGGCACTGGTGCCGCCCATGTCGATGGTGATTAGATTCTGAACATCGGACAATTGTGCGATCCACTGACTTCCGATCACCCCTCCGGCCGGTCCCGAAAGAATAGTCGAAACACTTTTTTGTTGTGCCAGTTCCGATGGCAGAATACCGCCGTTGGACTGCATCACGTTAAGTGTTACGGCAATTGCGGAATCTGACATTTTCTGATTAAGATCTGTCAGATACCTTTCAATTATTGGCATGACGTATGCGTTTATTACGGTCGTACTCATCCGCTCGTATTCCCGAATTTCAGGCAAAATATCACTGGAAATGGAGACCGACGCTTCCGGATAATATTTCTCGAACAATTTTTTAATGCGTTTTTCATGGGCTGGATTTATATAGGAATGCAACAGACAAACCGCCAGGGTTCTGATTCTTTTGGATTTTAATCGATCAATAATGTTGAGCACTTCGTTTTCGTTTAATTCAATCTGAATTCGTCCATTGTATAGCATTCGTTCATCGACTTCGAAACGAAGATGCCTGGGTACAAGCGGCTCCGGGCGTCTCTCGAAGTAATCATACAGCTTCGGGCGATCTTGACGTACAATGCTTAAAATATCTTTAAATCCCCGGGTAAGTATTAATGCCGTCCGGGTGCCTTTGTACTCTAACAGGGCATTGGTGGCCACTGTCGTTCCATGTATGAGGGAAGATATTTCATCTGTGGCCACATTTTCATTTTTCACTATTTTCTGAATGCCATTAAAAACACCAATGGACGGATTTTCGGGCGTGGAGAGGGTTTTGGTTATTCTCAGCTGCCCGGATACCGCATCGAATAGGACGACATCCGTAAAAGTACCGCCAGAATCAACACCCAGACGATACGACATATTGAGCTCCTTTATTTGTAAATTTTCTTTATGTTGCCGATATACATCTACAACATTCAAGACTATTGCTGTACACCAGACGTTTTGTCAAGCCCATAGTATATCCCTACAAATCTGGCTGGATGCAACCCCTGAAAGCAATTCCCTATTTTCGAGTCCCTTCGTCGCAAGTTGCGGCAGAATCAGATTTACGGTTGATTACATCTACGACCGGTATTATGGTGAGGTGAGTTTTCATGCACAATGTGACGACATCCACCGCTCGGCTTTTTATAGTATACGGTGGGAACCTAAAGAGCAAAAAGCCGTAATATGGCAGAAAGCGTTTGAAGCGGAAAGACGATAACCAAAAAGATCTATCATGTATTGAATATCGTTCCATACAACCCTAAAGTAAACATTCACCCCAGATGATAGGAGGCTTAACGATGAACGGTTTTAAAAAGATGACGCTTTTGCTTACCTTAGTGACCCTCTTTTCAAGCTTGGTGGCTTGTGCAACTCCCGCAGGGAGATCAGCAGGACAGGTGGTTGATGACGCGACCATAACGACAACGGTGAAGGCAAAAATCTTTGATGATTCCCGGTTGAGCGGGATAGCCATATCCGTTGAAACATTTCAAGGGGAGGTAACTCTCACCGGCGCTGTTGATACCGTCGAACAGAAACAACGTGCGACAAAAGTGGCACAGTCGGTTCGCGGCGTAAAGAAAGTGAACAATCTCCTAAACATCAAATAACGCGAAAATCGGATCAAATCGTTGGAGACTTAAACAGGCCCTCATTAATCGTTCTGATGGCGCTTATTCTTGGATAAAACTTGAGCAGCGTCCTGTCGGTGGTCACCCAAAACCTATCGTCCGTCTTCAAAGCGCTCCTTTTTTTCATATTAGAAGAGCAGTTTTATGGGGAACGGTTCAAAATGAAGGGTTCCTTCTATCTTGAACACCTTATATCAATGCGCCGTTTTTCAAACTCTGTTCTTGTCAATCAACATTTCTGCCCGGCTTTCATTCCGGCTTTTTGTTCGGCACCCTGCTCGGCGCATTTTCCCAATCAATCGTTCTGAAAAAGACATCGCACGCTCCCAATCCGACACTCCGATATATATTTACTCCCGTCACTTTTCCGCTATAGAACCATATTAATATAACATCATTCATTGGGCGGAACCGATTCGCCTTACAATATTGCCAGGCCTCCTCGTTGTCCTTGGATTGCCAATTTTCCGGGGGTCCCATGATTTTACGAACCTCCAATACCGTCATACCCACCATAATCGCGTCTGGGTTCGGCATGGTCTTTGAAGTGGTAGAGGTGGAACAGCTAAAAATAAATAAGACAGCGCTGATTAACATTATGATTCTCACAGCCGATCTCCTGCGAACAAGGGGCTATGCCCTAATTGGAATGTTGATGACCCCGTCTTTAACGGAATTGGAAATGCTCCTTTAAATTTAACTTATGCCCGCAACTTGGGCACCTAACTTTAGATTTTCTTTTCAAATATTGTATCCACCGAGCACCGGCTATAATAACCGCATCGAGATCAAGCGCTTCAATTCGAACTTTATGATCCTTTAAAAAAGAGCCGGCCTGCTTGCTATCCCTCTTGAATTGAGGCATAAGTTCTGCATAAACGACTGTGGGGGCAACAATGGTTTCTCTATTCGTCAAATCGGTATACCAGACATATAATCCTGTCAATCAAAAAATTGGAAATTTAACTTGGATATCCTGTTGCTCCTGCCAACAAAACAAAATACAAATTGAATCGATCCCTCATTCAAACACCAGATGAGATTTGCGGTATCCCTCCGGAGACGGATCTAAGACCTCGATTTTCGCACCGTTAAGGTAAATAATTGACATTCATTACGGTTTGGTTATATTTGAGGCGGTTAGTTTTCCGAATATTTTTAACAACCTGAAATCATCAAAATAGACAAAACCGATACGGTTGAACCAACCGTTCGTCAGCGTAGAAAGGAGGTTGTATACTGCGTCCACAGTAGCAGTCTCAAAGCAGTGTACGATATTACCATGGCATACAACGAACTTACGATCCCCCCTCACTACACCCCGGATAACGTGGGGGAAGTTTGGAAAGTATCCTACCAGGAGAGAGCGAATGAGGCTGCAGGCTGGGCAAAAAAACATAATATCCAGCCCGCAGCCAATGATACATTTAGCATCTGCGTGGTGGCAGTGGATGTCCAAAATACGTTTTGTATCCCGGGATTTGAATTGTTTGTTGGTGGACGATCCGGAACCGGTGCGGTTGACGACAATCGAAGGTTATGTGAATTTATTTATAAAAATCTTGATGTGATAACCCAAATTGCCCCAACCATGGATACGCACCAGGCGATACAGATTTTCCATTCCATATTTCTGGTCAATGAGATGGGCGAACACCCAGCACCCTTTACTCTCGTTTCTGAAAAAGACATAAGAGAAGGCGTGTGGAAACTCAACCCGAAGCTTTGCCGGAGTCTCGATATTGACGAAGCCTATGGACAACGACATCTCCTTCACTACACGCAAGCACTCAAAGATGGTGGTAAATATGATCTGACGATATGGCCCTATCATGCCATTCTGGGGGGTATCGGTCACGCCCTAGTTTCTTCAGTGGAAGAAGCCATCTTTTTTCATGGCATCGCCCGCCAGATTCAACCAAATTTTCAAATAAAAGGGGACAATCCCTTCACGGAGCATTACTCTGTCCTTGGTCCTGAAGTAGTGGAGGATTCAGTTGGAAAACCGCTTGCGGCAAAGAATATGAAGTTTATCAATCAGCTATTGGAATTTGATGTCGTTATCATCGCCGGGCAGGCAAAGAGCCACTGTGTCGCATGGACCATCGACGATCTGCTGGAAAACCTTCGTAAACAGGATATCAATTTGGCTGAAAAGGTCTACTTATTGGAAGATTGCACATCGCCGGTTGTCGTACCGGGTGCCCTGGATTATACAGATCCAGCCGATGAAGCATTCAAACGGTTCTCAGACACCGGTATGCACATCGTTCGCTCAACCGATCCCATCGCAAATTGGCCGGGTATTGAATAAGAGTAAAGAATAAAACAAATTCGCGGAGCCCATACCTTATGACATCACATACCGTTGGCCCGATTTTCACCGATCTTTATGAACTGACCATGGCGGCCGCTTATTTTTCTCACCAACAGTTCCACGAGGCAACATTTTCCCTTTTTATACGAAATCATACTTCCAACCGAAACTATTTTGTAACCGCCGGCCTGGAAGATATTTTAGATGAATTAGACAGGTTTCAATTTTCAGAAGAGGAAATCCGGTATCTTGAACAAAAGGGGCTTTTTAAAAAAGCGTTTCTCGACTATTTAAGAACGCTTCGATTCTCGGGTACCGTCTATGCCATGCCGGAGGGTACGGTCTTTTTTCCGGACGAACCGATATTAGAGATCACAGCCCCCATCATCGAAGCTCAAGTCTTGGAAACTCTCGTATTAAATACCATCGGTTTTCAAACACTCATCGCGACAAAGGCAGCCCGTTGTGTTCACGCAGCTAACGGCCGGGCGCTTGTGGACTTTTCCCTTCGTCGGACCCACGGTCACTATGCCGGTATAAAGGTTGCGCGGAGCACCTATCTGTCCGGTTTTTCGGGAACCAGTAACGTGCTTGCCGGTAAAATTTATGATATCCCTCTATCCGGCACCATGGCCCATTCCTATGTAACCGCATTTGATAGCGAGATTGCCGCATTTTCCGCTTACTCAGAAACATTTCCCCACAGCACGGTTCTGCTGATCGATACTTACGATACGGTAACCGGTGCAAAAAATGCCGTAAGGGTTGCAAGAGAAATGAAAAAACGGGGCGCTTCTCTGATGGGTGTTCGACTCGACAGTGGAGACATGGCGGCATTGAGCCAGGAAGTGCGTAAAATATTAGACGATGCAGGTTTTCCAGAGGTAAAGATCTTTGCCAGCAGTGGTTTTGATGAAAACAAAATTGCCGATGTACTTTCCCGGGGTGCAAGGATTGATGCATTCGGTGTCGGAACAAAGGTTGGGGTTTCCGCAGATGCGCCCTATTTGGATATTGTATATAAAATGGTGAGGTTCAAGGACCGGGATGTCAGAAAATTGAGTCCTGGCAAGATCACTCTGGCCGGAAAAAAACAAGTGTTTCGCAAAAGGGGTAGCCATGGCCAGAATGGAGGAGATATCATCGGGGTGAGGGATGAAACCATCGAAGACAGTCAACCGCTGCTGCTTAAAGTGATGGAAAACGGCTCACGATTATTCACATCCCCTACCCTTCAAGAGACCCGGAATCAATTTAATCAAAACTTTTCATTCTTGGAAGAGAAATACAAAAACATTCATGCAATGCAACGTTACCCGGTTAAATTAAGTTCTCGCCTAAAGGCACTCCAGGAACGAATGTGATCGACGGTCATTTCTTTTCAAACATCCAATCGGATGAACCCCCTCTTCTTTACCCGGAGTGAAGCCTCCGACCACCTGAAGACGGTGGCTTCCGAGTTTGGTGCAAGTAAGACCAGGGCGTTTATTGAAACCGAAGTCTTCGCCTAAAGATGAAGGGTTTTCTCCCATAAGACTTTACCAAGGAAAAAAGGCTTGCTGTTATAAACAGATATTTGTATTAGAGAGCCTGTTTCAAACCGTTTATTGTCGACGGGAAAAAAATCTACATAACAATTTCTTTAGAATACCATGAAAAAAGTCGGAATTGTCGTCAAATCAGATACCAAGGCGCGGAAGAAGGCGGAAGAACTTGAACGATGGCTAACCGGCCAAGGGGTTGACGTCGTAGAGAAGAAAAGTGCGCCCCCCGGTCAACGGCTGCCCGAAAAAAACCGTACGATTGCCCCATCGGGTTTATTTTGTGTTTTTGTGCTGGGCGGAGATGGTACGTTTTTGACTGCGGTCCGCTGGATCGGCGACCAGAGCATACCGATCATCGGTATCAAATTCGGCGAAGTCGGATTTCTGGCGGAAACATCGGAAGAAAATCTCTTGTCCGCAGCAGAGACGGTTTTGAACGAAAACTTTAATATCATTCCCCGGATTCGCCTGCTCGTCCAGGTGCTTCGCAATGAAACAGTGCGCGCGCATGAAACCGTCTTAAACGATGTTGTTATCAACAGGGGGGCACTGGCACGTCTAGCGAATATAGACACCTTTATTGACAATCATTACTTGACCACATACCGGGCCGATGGACTGATCGTGGCGACTCCTACCGGCTCAACAGCCTATTCTGTTGCCGCCGGCGGGCCGATTATTCACCCGAAAGTTGCAAGTATCATCCTGACGCCAATCTGTCCGTTCACACTTACCAACCGTCCATTAATCGTACCGGACTCGGTATCCATCAAAATAAAACTGGCAATCCAGTCCTCAGATATCATGCTCACTTTCGACGGACAAAAAGGGCTTGAGATAAACGATCTGGATACGATCGTTATTCAAAAAGGGAAGCACCCTGTGAATATGATCAATCTACCGGGGCAGCAATACTACGATATTCTTAAAGCAAAATTGAGGTGGAGCGGAGGGCGTGTGTAAGCGGAGTAAACGATTCCGCGTCCCTTACCTCGGAAACGCAGCCGCATTTCCGGCATCCACCGGAAGCGATGCACCGGTCGTCGGTGTAAGCTCACTGGCAAAGAAAACCACTGCATTTCCAACATGTTCCCCCAAAACATGGGTCTTCAGCAAGCTTCGCTGCCGGTAATAATCTCTCAATCCGGCTGCATCAAGCCCCCTGGATTTCATTCTATCCGGTCCAATCTCATCCCAAAGCTTGGAAGAAATCTTCACATCACCAAAAACCGCATCCGGATTGATCATGTTAACCCGGACCCCCAGATCGGCCAGTTCTATGGCAGCAATCTTTGAAATCTGATGAGCTCCTGCTTTGGAGGCACTGTAAGCGCTGAATGCGGCGCCCGGTGCAAACACATTTTTTGAGCTGACAACCACAATATTCCCACCCGTTCCCTGTCTTCTGAAGACCGGAACCGCAGCCTTTATGACGGTAAAGGTTCCTTTTAGATTAACAGCGAGAACACGATCCAGTATTTCGGATGCAAGGTCTTCAATTTTGGCCACATGGGCAATGCCTGCATTGGGAACGACAATATCGATACCACCGAACCGCTTGCTGATTTCTCCATACGCCTTCTCAACGGAACCAAAATCCGTTACATCGAACACCATCGATGTCACACAGGAGGAGCCATACGCTTCTTTTAGCAGCGTGGCGGTTTTCTCTAATCGGGTGGCATCAATATCGGCGACGACTACCACAGCACCCGCCGCCAATAGCCGTTCTGCAATACCGAATCCGATAGCGCCCGCACCGCCGGTAACAAGCGCAATTTGTCCCTGGAGTGGCAACGAAGCCGAGCGGTCCAATTTCTTTTGTTGTAAACTCCAAAACTCCATATCAAACGCATGGGAATCTGAAATGGGTTCATATTCGCCAAGTGCAAACGAACGGAGTTTTGCCCGAATGGTCTGTTCGCCGATATCCGCCGCGATTTTAGCCGCCTTGGGTGTCATACCCAATGCGACGAGCCCCACACCCGAAACAAGAAACAATCGGGGGGAAGGATCCGGCGCTGTGGAATCTATATCGTTTTTGTGTGCGTGATTTTCACAATAGTGATGGTAGTCTGTCTTAAACCGCTCAACCGACTGAAATACAGCCTTCTTCAGCGCGTCCTCTCCCTCCGGTACCTTTTTAACGAGAGCCATTCGATGCTTTGTTCGAATCACGTGATCCGGTGTCAACACACCCGAATTGCAGAGTGCTTCCGCATCTTCGGAAAGTGATGCATCCACTATGTCCGGCGCCGTTCGTATGTCAGCAACAAGCCGCTGGTATCGATCCTTTGGCAACCGGCGGGCACACGCACCCCGTATGAACTGAACGGCACGGACCGAGGAAGACTCCGCATCTTTCGGACGTGACAAATTACTTCCCAATCGAATCAGAGGTTTTCCACGAAGCTGCGTTTCAATATATGCCTCAGCCCGATTTACATAATTGATCATCTTTTCATACGATGTGCGTGCTGTCTCACCGAAGGTAAAGATTCCATGATGCATAATGACGATGGCATCGATTTTCGAATTTTCTTCACACGCGCGCAAGGCTTGTTTGGCCAACGGGAAACCGGACATGGCATAGGGTAACACCGCTACATCCGAACCGAGTGCCGTTCTGATGTGATCTTCTCCTTGTTTTTGATTGGTTAAAATCAGGATAGCATCGGCGTGTGTGTGATCAATAAATGTATAGGGAAGAAACGCATGCAACAGCGCTTCAACCGAAGGGTTTGGGGATCGGCTGTCGGTTCGATGAATCGTAAGCTGATTTTCCATTTCGATATCAGAAAGCGAATCAAGGTGCTGAAGCTTTTGGATGGGATCTAAACGTAGGCCCACAAATCCTTCCGGTTCAATGGTCGATAGATCCCAACCGCTTCCTTTAACAAACATGATATCGGTTTCATCGCCCATAATATTTTTTAGCCGGCACTTTACGGATGTATTCCCTCCCCCGTGGAGTACGAGGGTTCGCTCTTTACCGATTAAACGGGACGTGTAAACCCTTACCGCAAGGGCGTTGGGGTAGTTTGCGTATGTTTCGAGATGCGTTTTGACATCTGCCTCGTTGAAGAAATTCTCCACGCGCTGCCTTTCATGAGTTTTGTTTTTCCTCGTCAAAAATGCCGCTTGCCTCCTGCACCGTAGCATTTTCATGAATGACGGAACGTAAGGCTTTCGCCATCGCCACCGGGTAAGGATGTTGCCAGATATTTCTACCGAGGTTGACACCAATGGCGCCTTTTTGCATCCCATCATGGACAAATTCGAAGACTTCTTTCTCTGTTTCACACTTGGGTCCCCCGGCCATGACGACGGGAACCGGGCAGCCGTTTACGACCTTGTCAAACTCTTCGCACCAGTAGGTCTTTACAACTTTCGCACCAAATTCAGCCGCAATCCGGCAACATAGCCCCAGGTATCTGGCGTCTCTTTTTTCCAATTCTCTTCCCACAGCCGTAACCGCCATAACAGGAATACCGTAGTTTTCGCATTCATTCACCAGTTTTCCCAAATTTACCAGGTTGTCGTATTCATAGTCGCTTCCAATGAAAATGGACATGCCCACAGCTGCCGCATTTAGCCGAATGGCTTCCTGAATCGATGTGGTGACAGCTTCATGGGCGAGGTCTTTCCCGATAACGCTGGATCCGCCGGAAACACGCAGGATGATCGGCGGTGTATGATCGGGTTGGACGCATGAACGAAGCACCCCCCGGGTTACAAAAAGCCCGTCTGCAAAGGGAATTAAAGGGGCAATGGTTTCGCCCGGCTTTTCAAGCTGCCGGGTCGGACCCTGAAAGTACCCGTGATCGATGGGTAAGAACATACATCGACCATTTGGTTGAATAAGACTCGACAATCTGTTTTTCATTCCCCAATCCATGTGTCAATCCTCCTTTTTGGTTAGTCACGAATGAAGTATAGGTGCTTATAGATCGCTATGGAATCAAAATCAATACCCCGGGGTGTTTTGAAATTGACAGGAGGCCTCTTTCGATAAAAACCCCGGCAAACTCATCGTTACCTACTGTCTTTGTTGACATTTAAACCATCTTTCACTATAAGTTGCTAAAATTAATAAAAAAAATAATTACGAAACACAATAAACGGACAGGACATGGGTTATTCGATTATCAAATTTCATAAACCAGGGGTCCATTGCAGAGTTCTCTTTTTGATTCTTGTGTTTCTTGGCCTGTCGGGTTTTGTGTTCGCCGCAGACGCACCAACCACTGTCGAGCCGGGAAATACCGGCGCTGCGTTGGTGCTGCTCAACGGAAAGGCGTCATTGGTAGGAAAGGACAACAAGAAGATTAGACAGCTTTCAGTGGGAGATATCATCAGCCCCGGCGAGCGCCTTCGCACAGCCACCAAAGGCAGAGCGGCTTTAAAACTCCTCGATGGAAGTCATATACGATTCGACGAACTCACCACATGGGAATTGACAACACTTGCAGTTGACAAGACATCGGGGAAACGAAACATCGTGATGCATTTATTCACAGGTAATGCTTGGATTCATGTACCAACGGCGTTTAAAGAAAAAAAAGGCGTAATTGTCGTGACACCGACGGCTGTCGCAGAAGCAGACACAAGCACCTACCGGATCAGCGTTCATAAAAACAAATCGGTTCTCCTGAAAGTCTATCGCGGACTCATATACCTACATCGTCCGACAGCTCCGATAGACCCTCAGCAAAAAGAAAGCGCACAACTATCCGGTTCTCAATCGAATACTGCAAGAAGTTCCGGACTGAAAAAACGTTGGAGTCACTTCGTCAAACCGATGTATCAGATTCTTGTTCGATCCGATGGCACCTCGACAAAGCCGTTTCGATTCATGACCAAAGCCGACAAAAACGAATGGGTTCTTTGGAATCAGCAGTTGGATAGAGAAGCAAAAAACTAGGTTCCCAAGTCCCAGGATGCCAGGTATTTTTTCTGCTCACGTGTCAGATTATCGATGGAAATCCCCATGGCGGCGAGTTTTTCCCTGGCAATGGCGGCATCGATATCTTCGGGAACCGGATATACCTTGTTTTCAAGTTGTTTTTTTGACTTCACCATATATTCGATACTCAATGCCTGATTGGCAAAACTCATATCCATGACACTGGAGGGGTGCCCTTCCGCCGAAGCGAGATTAATTAACCTCCCTTCCCCAAGCACGTTGATATTCTTTCCGTTTTTCACTCGAAATTCTTCAACCAGGGGTCTTATGGTCCGTTTCGATTTGGAGATAGCTTCCAACCCCGTAAGATCCAGCTCGACGTTAAAATGACCGGAATTACAAACGATCGCCCCATCTTTCATTAACAGAAAATGCTCTTTGCGAATCACACCGACATTGCCCGTCAGCGTACAGAAAATATCCCCGATTTTCGCCGCCTCGCGAATCGGCATTACCGTAAGGCCATCCATAACTGCCTCAAGTGCAGTAACCGCATCGACTTCGGTAATGATAACCCGGGCGCCCATTCCACGGGCTCTCATGGCAACTCCCCTGCCGCACCAACCATAACCGCAAACCACAAAATTGGATCCTGCAATCATTCGATTGGTTGCGCGAATGATACCATCAAGGGTGCTCTGGCCGGTTCCGTAACGGTTATCGAAAAAATGCTTGGTTTTTGCGTCATTTACGGCGATGATCGGATACTTCAAAACACCGTTTGTCGCCATACTTTTCAACCGGATGATACCGGTGGTCGTCTCTTCTGTGCCCCCTCTCACATTATCGATAAGCTCTGAGCGCTTGGAATGCAGGGTGGAAACAAGATCTGCACCATCGTCCATTGTGAAGTGCGGTTTGATATCTAGAACCGCATTGATATGTTTGTAATAAGTCTTATTGTTTTCGCCTTTAATGGCAAAGGTCGCAATCTTGTCTTTCTTTACAAGGGAGGCTGCCACATCGTCCTGAGTGCTCAATGGATTGGATGCACACAGCGCAAGCCTGGCGCCGCCTGCTTTCAACGTCTGCATTAATGAAGCTGTTTCCGTTGTGACATGAAGGCAGGCTCCAACCCGTATTCCCTTAAAAGGCTTTTCTTTTGCAAATCTTTCTTTGATACGGTTTAATACCGGCATACTCTGATTTGCCCATTCAATTCGGCGCTCTCCGTCTTTCGCGAACTTTATATCTTTTACATCATAATCCATTCGAAATTTAGCTCCTTTCCTCAGGGTATATTTTCTTTTCTTAAAGAGCCTGTTTCAAAACGTTTCAGTTTGTTCAAGGTCAAGTCGAAGATCCCGGACTTTGAGCGGGGGAAGACAAAAATTTTAACCACAGGCATACATTGAGTATTTCGAGGATTAAAATTTTTGTCTGACACAGAGATTGGGCAAACTGGGACGTTTTGGAATTGGCTCACAAGCCCGCTTTTTCTCTTAATACGTCAGCCATATTGGTTTGTTCCCAGGAAAATCCGGGTTCACTTCTTCCGAAATGTCCATAGGCAGCCGTGTTCTTAAATATGGGGCGTAACAAATCCAGATACTCGATGATTGCGGCAGGTCTCAAGTCGAAGTTTTCCCGGACGATTTCCTCTAATCGGATTTTGGGAACCTTGCCGGTGCCCAGGAGATCCAGCATTATTGAAACCGGCTGCGCAACACCAATCGCATAGGAAATCTGAATCTCGCATCTTTTAGCGAGACCCGCCGCAACGATATTTTTTGCAACGTACCGGGCCATGTAAGATGCACTGCGGTCCACCTTCGATGGATCCTTTCCGGAAAAGCAACCTCCGCCGTGGCTACCCTGCCCTCCGTAAGTGTCAACGATGATTTTTCGTCCGGTAAGGCCACAATCACCCATGGGGCCGCCGACGACAAATCTGCCGGTCGCGTTGATGTAGTAGCGGGTATCCCCATCGCGCATATCCTTGGGAATGACTTTATTAATGACCTCTTTGATAATGGCGTCTCTTAAATCATCATGGGTAATATCAGGGGTGTGCTGAGCGGCAATCACAACGGTATCCACCCGTTTGGGTGTTCCGTTCTCATATTCGACGGTCACTTGAGATTTCCCGTCGGGCCGCAGGAAGTCCAGCGATCCGTTTTTTCGCACTTCAGCAAGGCGTCGGCATATTTTATGAGCATACATGATTGGCATGGGCATATATTCCGGGGTCTCATCTGTGGCGTACCCAAACATGAGGCCCTGATCGCCGGCGCCCTGCTCCTTGAACAGACCCTGACCGGAGGAAACGCCCTGTGAAATATCCGGCGATTGCTGATCGATGCTTGTCAGCACGGAACAGGTTTTCCAGTCAAATCCCATTTGTGAAGAATTATAACCGATCTCCCGTATGGTATCGCGAACAATTTGGGGCATGTCCACATAGCATTCGGTGGTAATCTCTCCTGCAATGAATGCAATGCCGGTAGTGACAAGCGTCTCGCAAGCCACCCGGCAGGTTTTATCTTCCGCAATAATCGAATCGAGAATGGAATCCGAAATGGTATCGGCAACTTTGTCAGGATGTCCTTCTGTCACGGATTCCGATGTAAATAAATAATTCTCTTTGGTCATAATATATCTCCTTTGTTATCTCGGCAGTAATACCTTTACCAAAAGGGCCGAGCCGTCATTATATTTTAAGGCTTCAAAATCATATTGTCTATTAAACGGGTTTTCCCCACTTTAACGGCCAACGCCATCAGCACCGGGCCATCAATCGTCTCCACATTTTCTAACGTGTCTGGGTCACAGATCGTGATATAATCAACCAATGTTTCCGGATACTTTGATATCGATTTTTTAGCTGCTGAAATGATAATATCGGCATCTCGCGTTTCCCCTTTAACCAGTTTTTGTGCTTCTTTGAGCGATTGATAGAGCGATTGCGCAGAGTTTCGCTGCTGTGGGGTCAGATAGCTGTTCCGCGAGCTCATTGCGAGACCATCCGGCTCCCGGACCGTCGGCGCATCAACGATTTCGATGTTATAATTTAAATCCTCTACCATCCGGCGTATAATCAAAAGCTGTTGGTAATCCTTTTGCCCAAATATAGCGATGTGAGGACAAACAATATTAAAGAGCTTGCTGATCACCGTTGCGACGCCACGGAAATGAAACGGTCTTGACATTCCACAGAGGTGATTGGACAGTTTCTCAAGTGACACATACGTTTGAAATGCTTCCGGATAGATCTCTTTTCTTTCAGGAACAAAAATACAATCTACTTTTTCTTTCTTCGCCAAATCAAGATCTCGATGCAGATCCCTCGGATATTTTCCATAATCTTCCTCTGGGCCAAACTGGGATGGATTCACAAAAATACTGACGACCAGCTCGTCTCCCAACGATCTTCCTTTGCGTATTAATGATAAATGGCCGTTATGGAAAAATCCCATCGTCGGTACTAACACGAGGGTTTTTCCTTCATGACGCAATTTCTCGACGTGCTCCCGCATTTCATTTTTGTTTTTAGATACGTAAATGACGATCCCCCCGAACGCTTGGACGATAAAGTATCATACGAAACAGACTCGAAACGTGTATCTTTAAATTGCTGCTTATTAATGCAACGAATCTGAAATGTCAACAGAGGCTAAAAGAAGGACTGTAAGTCAGGATGGTTTTCGATGGAACGAAGAAACTGCTCTGTTCGAAGATCTAATCGCTTTTTCATGACGCGAAGAAGCCGCTGGGATATGATGTATCCCATTGAGGAGTCCCCATCCATAAGGGGTAGTATTTTCTCTCTTCTGACCGAAAAAATTTCACAAGGCTCTGAACAGATCGCATCGGATGTATAGGGTCCGCCGTCCAGCATGGCAGACCAGCCGAAAGAAAACCCGGCCTTTACGGTTCCAACAGACACGGTAATTTTATCTGATATACGCTTTTCCAAAAGAATTTTCCCTCTTCTGAGCATATAGAATCGTTCGGCCATGTCACCTTCCCGAAAAATTGCGTCCCGTTCGTCAAACCTCAGCAAATCGACAATCGGTATGAGCTTATCCAGCATGCTATCGGACAAGTAACTCAATATCACGATCCGCTTTAAATCTTCTTTGTCTATCAAGATAAATTCTTTTGTATCGTTTCCCATTGTTTAAATACTCCAAA
>JAHEHB010000046.1 GCA_024644775.1 Deltaproteobacteria bacterium | reverse complement strand
ACAATGAGGGATCTGTTGCCCATTTTAGAACAGGTAGCGAAAATGGGCAAACCCATGTTGATTGTTGCTGAAGATGTGGATGGCGAAGCGCTTGCCACGCTGGTGGTGAACAAGCTGAGAGGCTCCCTCAGAGTATGTGCGGTAAAGGCTCCCGGCTTTGGCGACCGTCGAAAGGCCATGCTGGGAGACATTGCGGTTTTGTGCGGCGGTCAGGTGATATCCGAAGATGTCGGTATCAAACTGGAAAATGTGACACTGGACGATCTGGGAACTGCTAAGACCGTCCGGATAGACAAGGAGAATACCACGATTATAGATGGTGGTGGATCCAAAGAAGCCATTGAAGGTCGGGTCAAGCAGCTGCGTGCCCAGATCGAGGAAACCACCAGCGATTATGATCGCGAAAAGCTTCAGGAACGTCTAGCCAAACTGATCGGCGGTGTCGCCGTGATCAAGGTTGGTGCCGCCACCGAAATCGAAATGAAGGAAAAGAAAGCCCGCGTGGAAGATGCCCTGAATGCAACCCGCGCTGCGGTGGAGGAAGGTATTGTTGCCGGCGGTGGTGTCGCTTTGGTCAGGTGCATTGAGGCGCTGGCTCAATTGAATGTCAATGAGGAAGAATCCTTTGGCGTGAACATTGTCAAGCGAGCCCTGGAGGAGCCGCTCCGTTGGATTGCCAACAATGCCGATCATGAGGGATCCGTCGTTATCCAAAAAGTGAAAGCGGAAAAAGGTTCATTTGGATTTAATGCAGAAATCGAGAAATACGAAGATTTGATGGCAGCAGGCATTATCGATCCGACCAAAGTTACCCGTCTGGCCCTTCAGAATGCCGCCAGCGTTGCCGGACTGCTCTTAACCACCGATGTCATGATCAGTGAGAAAACCAAAAAAGAAAAGGAGCAAAGAGTGCCGGATTATGAATACTAGAATACAGGATTACAGAATTGGATATACTACATGAAGAGTTGTCCGGACGTTTTAGGCCTAAATTGAGGCTAGAATCAGCGGTCGCAAAGAGGGAGCATCGAATCCTCGTTTTACCAGACCTTCGGTCAAAAGCGAAACGATGCTCTCTTAGGGACCACAGCGTCTTGGGCATGATCGGATTATTCTCATACCTTTTAAAAATCTCGTTGTAATGGCTTTCATCCGGGTACTTTTTCCCTTCTGGTGCTGTTTTCATTTCACAAAACTCTCCTCATTGTTTGCTGAAGCTCTCTTCATTACCTTGGCGATATTCATCGAGTACGCATTCAAAAGAGATAGCAGCCAGGCCAGTGTCGATTCCGCACCTTGATTTCGGTTGGGACCGTCGGCCGTCAATCCGTCGCAACACCCCCCTGTCCTGTAATCGTACAGGGGAACATTTAAATCGTTTCGACCCAGAAACCAATCGAAGCAACGCCGCGCCTCGGTCATCCATTTGTCATCCTTGGTAAGCTTGTAGGCTGCCAGACAGGCCTCTATCATATTTTGTGTCTCTATGGGCTGCTGGTCGAACCGGGCGCGTTGCCCATTTTTTGAATACCAACCGTGGTTTCCAACCGGAGTAAAATGTTCCTTTGGATCGGTCTGAATCTGAACCAGCCAATTAAGAGACCTAAACCCCGCAGCGATCATGTCTTCTCGATTCAGCAAACTTCCGGACAGCAACATTGCTTGAGGGATCTTACCGTTTGCGTAATTGAGAGAGTTTTCCAACCATGGCCACCCATCGGATGCATTCGACTGAAACAACTCAAATAACCGTTCCGCCAAGGTTCGAAGGATCCTTCGGGCATCGCTGTCGCCACCATACCGGCTTAGGTATTCGTGAATACCTACCAAGGCAAAAGACCAGGCTCTGGGAGAACTGAAACCGGTTATTGCAGGTAATGCCTGTTTGAAGAGATTTACAGCCAAACCGGTCAGCCCTTCCGATTTGGACAACGACACGGTCGTACCCAGACCCCAAACGGCCCGCCCGTGACAGTCCTCTGAGCCTTCATCCTGCAGCCATCTGCGATCGTAACTCATAAAGTTTCGGAACCGGCCGTTGGCCGCGTTGAAGGCATATTGTAAGAAACTCAAATATCGACAGGCCATATCCATATATTCGCCGTTTTGGGGCAGCAAACCTTGTGCCTTCAGCGCCACAATCAGCGCCCGAGCATTGTCATCCGTCGTGTAGCCGTGGATACGATCGGGCACAATGAATTTTGCATGCTGCAATATTCCCACCTCGTCACTTAAGAGTTTTAGATGACTGAGTCTTAGCTGTGGCAAATCCGGTGAAGCGGCAGCCAATATCTTAGGCTGGAATGTAATCGTCGGCCGTTGCTGCCGTTCATTCTCAATGTCAATAAAAAGCTCAAAATAACGTCTCGCCACTTCTTTCCATATCATATTCCGGCAAAAGGTATATGCGCGTTTCCGCATCGAATGTCGCTCAGTCTCAAAATCCAATAGATAAATGATTTGTTCGGCCAACGCGTTGGGATTTTTAAAGGGAACGAGACATCCTCTGCCATCCGCCAACATCTCCTCAGCATACCAGTACGGTGTGGAGACGACCGCCTTGCCGGCACCCAATGCGTAAGCAAGTGTCCCGGAGACGATTTGCTCTTCGTTTAGGTACGGTGTCACATATATATCTGTAGCGCCAAGAAAATCACACAGTTCACTGAGGTCAACAAAACGGTTGTGAAATATAATATGCTTTTGAACGCCAAGATTTCTGGCACGCAATTGAAGTGAAAGGCGGTAGGCTTCCCCCTCCTCTTTTTTTACGTTGGGATGCGTTGCACCAAGGATGATATACACAATGTCCGGATATCTGCTGACGATTGTGGGAAGTGCGTCTATCATATGATCGATACCTTTGCCGGGGGAGATCAAACCAAAAGTAAGAATCACTCTACGCCCTTCTACCCCGAACTGATCTTTGTAGTAATTGGGATCAACAAACGGAACATCCGGTATGCCGTGATGTATCAATAAGATTTTTTCACTCGATATGTTGTAGACTTCTTTAAGGATATTTTGGGCCCGATAACTCATTACGACCAGACGGTCCGAAACGCTGCTGAGTTCTTCCAGGATGGCTTTTTGTTCGGGATTCGGTGCAGTGAGCACGGTGTGTAACGTTGTAACCGCAGGCATACGCAGATTGTGAAGCAGCTCCAAAATATGGCTTCCATGAGTGCCGCCAAAGATGCCGAATTCGTGTTGCAGACATACGGTATCGACTTGTCGAATGTTTAGAAAATCAGCAGCCAGTCGGTAATCGTCCGGGTTGTTATGATTTAATTCAAAACGCACCTCCTCAGGATACAAGTAGCCTTCGGCAATGTCGTTCATAGCCAGCGCCCAGCAATCTGCATCGGGAGCCTCCAAGGAAAGCGCCCGCATCAGATCGGTTGTAAATGTCGCGATACCACATCGTCTTGGTAAGTAATTGCCGATAAAGGCAATTGATTTTGGGCCTTCAGGATAGCCGCCGCCTTCCATTAAATCCCTCCTTACTCCGGTAGCCATACGGCTAGCGCTGGTTTCTTGGACTCCCGAAAGCCCCTTCCTGCCGTTTTTCCAAAAGTCGGATCAACCTTTTTCCGTAAAATTTCGAGTAGATGTTGAGGTGAGTTTTTCGCGAGAATCTCGTCGAACTGGCTTCGGTAATTTTTAACCAGACTGACCCCTTCAATCAATATATCGTACACCTTCCATTTATCATTTTTTAGGGTCAACCTGTAATGGATCGGGATCTCATTCGTTTTAGTGACAATCTTGCTTTGAACTTCGGCGGTTTTTTCGGTGAGCTTGATTTCTTTCATGAAGACGACTTTTTCGCCCGAATAGGTCAGAATTCTATCGATATATACATTTCCAAGTAGTTTTACAAAAAGGCTTTCAAATTCTTTTTGTTGATCTATAGAAAATTTTTGCCAATTTCTTGCCAACGTTCGCTTGGAAAGTTCTGCAGGATCAATTAAGTTGTCCAAACTTAACCGAATTTTTTGTTCTTTGGCTTTTTTTGAGGTTTCGCCCTTCAATTCTGGATCACGCAATATGTCCAACACCTTATTCACATGTGTTTCAACGATATCTGTTGCTGCACCTGCGTAAGCAAGATTAGAAAAGACAAAAACTGTCAATAATACTATATTGATTGTTCTAATATATTTTTTCATATCAAAGCCCCCTGTTAATCGAGATACGCCCTTTGAGGTGGTGCTCGTGAGCATAAAATTTCCTGCGACTCCATGTCAACGGTTAATTCCTGTTTGGCAATATGCATGCCATCATAAGACTTATAATAATTTCAGTGTATTATAAAATTTAGGCAAAATGTTATCAGAACTGAGAGTTCCGAAGATTTCTTTAAACAAGAATCTAAATTCTTCGATTTTTGTTGAAAATTCATAACAATTTGTTACTATTTTCGTGAAATAAGCATCTCAGGCTTAATCCATAGCCCAAAATGCAAGATTCAGGTCGCAATTGAAAGATTCCATACCAAACATGGGGCAAAAAAACAGCTTTCCGCATCATTATTAGCTTTGAATTACTGGAAAGTGATCGACACATACTTTGAATTTTGAAAATTTAGATGAAGGTTAACTCAATTGAATTTCTATGAATTGACGAGCGTGTAGTTTCAAAAGCCATGAGAGAAGAGGGGGAGGGATGCGATCTATTCTGGTGATATCCAATAAATCCGAAACTATCCCAAAAATTAAATCGACGTTTCCTTCGGGATACCAAATTGAGAAGTCATCCGATATGGAAGACGCTTTGGGAAAACTCAATAAAAAGCGTTATGATTTTATTGTTGTCGATCTTCAAATTCTTAAAGAAACTTCTTCGGATAATGGGTATAAAGAAGCGTTACAGCCATTTAAGGATTTGTTTCCAACCATTGAAATCATTATCATGACTCCTTTAGAGATGATTCGGGAGGCTGTGTCGGTCCTTAAAGCCGGAGCCAGTGACTACATTACGCATCCCATCGAGCCGGATGAACTAAAATATGTGATCAACAATATTAGAGATTCCGTGATCTTGAAGTCGGAACTCGACTATCTGAGAGATAAATTCTGGAAAAAGGAAGCTCGCGAGATTGTTCAAACTGAAAACGATGCAATGAAACAGGTCTATAAAAAAATCCAAGCGGTTGCACCGACCAAAACCAATGTACTTTTAATCGGCGAAACGGGGACGGGAAAAAGCCTGTTGGCAAAACTGATTCATCGACACAGTAATCGTCAAAAAGCTCAGTTTATTGAGGTACACTGCGGCGCCATTCCGGAAACGCTTTTAGAAAGTGAATTGTTCGGCCACGAGAAAGGCGCCTTTACCGGAGCAGTTCGAAGAAGACTGGGCAAATTCGAAATCGCAAAAGACGGGACCATTTTTTTAGATGAGATTGGTACCCTCACACCATCGGCACAGGTTAAACTTTTACAGGTGTTGCAGGACGGTAAGTTTAGTCGTGTAGGTGGAGAAGCTGTTCTAACGACCAATGCCAGGGTCGTTGCAGCTACCAATTCCGATCTCAAGGAAATGAGTGAGAACAGTCAGTTCAGAAACGATCTTTATTATCGTCTGAACGTATTTCCCATAGAAATACCACCCCTTAGAGAGAGAATAGAAGATCTGCCCTTTCTTTTCGAAGTATTCCTAAGTCGGCTAAACATGGAGCTTAGCAAGAATATTCACAATGTCCATCCACATGTCCTTGAAGCCCTCAAGGCGTATTCCTGGCCGGGAAACATTCGGGAAATGGAAAACCTCATTGAAAGAGCTTACATATTGGAGGAGTCATCGACCCTAAATCCTGAAAGTTTTCCAGGTGAGTTGTTTCAAGGTAAAAAAACACAGATTCCGGTTTCGAAAAATTCGGACGCTAAATTGGCAGCAGCCAGGCGAAGGGCGGTAGATGAATTTGAAACACAATATTTAAAAGATCTGCTATCCCGTAACCAGGGGAAAATGAAACAATCCGCAAACGATGCCGGTATTGGTACCCGACAACTGCACAAGCTATTGATGAAATATGGACTAAGAAAAGAAGAATTTAGAAGCGCTCCTCTATGAATTCAAAGACCTATCATGCAAACAAGGCTCAGAATGATTTCTTCAGCATACCGGGTCACAATACCTCTGTTGCGTATAGTTGTTGCCTTTGATTCTCCTTTTGTCTCCTTAGGCTTAATAAAGGAATCGGACAGCGGCGAAACATTTTCTCCGCTGTTGATCCAAAAAGAACGTCCGACAAATTGGTGCGACCCTTTGTACCCATTATCAAAAGATCCGAACCTTCTTCCTTTATTGCCTCGATTAGCTTTTGAAAAGGAACGCCGATTTTAAAGATCCTTTTTGTAACAAGATGGGAACAGGATGTTTCTGTGATAAGGTCCTTAATCTGCGCAGATCGTTCTTCCCTAATTTCTGTTATAATTTCATCGATCGATACAGAGGCATTCTTGCCAGTAATGGCGAGTTTATTGATAGCCTCCATCATTGCATCCACATCCCTCTTGTTTATAATATGAACAACAATTATGTATGCTTGAAACGCCTCTGCCACCTGAGCAGCATATTTCAGAGTATGAACCGAGTACTCAGAAAGGTCGCATGCCGCCATAATCTTATGGATTTTTTTCAATTCGCTCTCCCTTATCATTGTAATATATATCTTTCCATTGATAGTTGAGCAATTTATATGCCATACATACAACATTAGGTATCGGTATTCGTATTTTCAGCGTATACCCGACATTTCTGCCCTTGGTGCAAAAAGAAATTACAGGTTGGAAACTATCTGATGCAAAGGCATACGCTCAAAAAATTCTTTTGGAATCCACAATCAGTGGGGTTCGAAAAACCATAGACGGAATGAAAAATAGTATTCAGGGTCGCCTCTAAATCCAGCCCGGATGTATCGATATCATTCGGAGTTTAGTAGTTTCGGAACTTTCTGTTCTTTAATTGGGAAAGGGTTGAACTCAGAATTCTTATTTCGATTTTTTTCAACTTTCCAGTATGTTAGAGAATAGTTTTAGGTAAAAAAAAAATTTGAACACTCACATCGGAACTGAAATATCTGTAGGGAATTTACTACTATAAAGATAAAAAAATAGTCATATCAACAAGTTAATCTGTTGGCATATCTATTGCTATAACTAAAGACAAGACCTTGTTTCAACATCGTGTTGAAACCAAACATTAATCGAAAGGAGGAATGAGTTATGAAAGGAAAAAAAAGACTGTTTATTGGGGTTGTTGGATTGGTATTGGTTGCTTTTTTCTGCGGTGTTGCAATGGCTGCAGAAAAGATGACAATTACGGGTACCATCAACGATGACGGCGCTCTCGTGGCCGACGACGGGAAGACATATGAAATCACCGAATCTGAAAAGGGCGCTGAACTCTCCGGCATGACAGGAAAAAAAGTGAGTGTGACGGGTGAGGTAGAAGAGAGCGAAGGGGAAATGGAAATCGATGTCGAAGACTTTAAGGCCATCGAATAAATTTCATCTAACAAACTAAAAAAAGAGGGGGCTTGTCCCCCTCTTTTTTTTTTCGTATTCCCCTTAGTGTGTTCCTAATACTTGCTGCAAAGAATCGTGGCAGAATCTAAGTTGGGTTGTCGCCAAGCAAATGGAAGAGCTCAGCTAACACAGCTGCTGTCGTGGCCAGCGGCAGACGAAGAGACGAGAATGCTTTCACACATTGCACGTGCCACCGATGATCGGCATCTAAGAGGGCGAGAATCGCGCCCGTGTCAATGAGTCCCCTGGCCCGCATGGCTTTGGTTCAGTCGAGAACGAATGCGCTGTCGGGCCTGCTCAGCCCGGTGTGAATCACCCCCCTGGATCTTACCGAAACATTGAACGGCCGCTTTATGGAGACGCCGTTGCATCTCCTCATCCTCTAAGGAAATAGACCCACGGGCAAACCAATCCGAAACGATTCGGTCGAGGAGTTGCGCGATACTGGTATTTCCGGCTCGTGCGGCATGCTCAAGTGCGCTCTTCATTTCTGGGTCGATACGCCAGCTATATACTTCCGTCTTGTTCATGTTCTGCAGTGTAGTGCATTAGCGACGGGATATCAAGCGGTGCGATTGCCTTCAACTTTACTAAGTTTTTAGCCTGCAACCGGAGAATCAAATTGTTTTCATCTGGCTGAGGATTCGATCTACTTTGATGTTGCCGTTTAGGTGCATCGATAACGGTTGCAATTGTCGATTAAATGAGGTTAAAAAGGAGGCCTCATTTTTTCTTAATTTACGTCACAATCGGATTGAAAAAGCAGTGACGATGTCAGACTTAAATTCCCATGAACAGGCTTTGGATAAACCGTACGATTTAATGGACGGTGCCACCGGTGATATTTTTCAGGTTGCCAGAGATGTTGATCAACAACGAAAAATCGCAGCCGATTCAACGCTTCCAATTGAAAAACGATTGGAGGCTTATGAAGACATCATCGATTCGGAAGTCGGTGATACGTCACTGGTTCGATCCCGGAACATTGAACGAGAAATGGGATTTCGCCAGATTTATCTTAAATTTGAAGGAGGAAATCCCACCGGTACCCAGAAGGACCGCATCGCCTTTGCCCAGGCAGCCGATGCGATGCGCCGGGGGTTTGATGCCATTACGGTAGCCACCTGTGGTAATTATGGTGTAGCTGTCGCCATGGCAGCCTCTTTAGCAGGACTAAGGTGTATCATTTTTATTCCCGAATCGTACCGCACCCATCGAATCGTGGAAATGACGGAACTTGGCACTGAAATTTTTCGTGTACCCGGAGACTATGAGAATGCGGTAGAGATTTCCAAACAAAAGGCTGCAGAAAACGAATTTTACGATGCCAATCCCGGTGGAGACAACACGACCCTGCAGCTTCGGGCTTATGGGGAGATCGCCTATGAAATCTATGACGAACTGCGGGATGCGCCTGCGGCGGTTGCTGTACCGGTTTCCAATGGTACCACTCTAACGGGTATCTATAAAGGCTTTTTAAGCCTCTACCGGAGAGGAAAAACCTCGAAAATACCGCGGATCGTTGCGGGTTCGTCTTTTCGGAAAAATCCGATTGTTCAATCCTTTTTAAAAAATCTACCATCCTGTGAAGATCTTCGCCCCGAGCAGATCCGTGAGACCACAGTAAACGAACCGCTGATAAACTGGCATTCCATCGACGGAAATCTTGCCCTGGAAGCAATCCGACAGTCGAATGGCTGGGCTGTGAATTCCACCGATAGAGGCATGCGGCGATTTTCTCGTCTGCTTCGAGATAAAGAGGGGCTACAGGTGCTACCGGCATCTACTGCGGGGTTGATCGCATTGGTTGAAAAACACAGAAAAGATAGGTTGCCATCGGACCGTTACGTTGCCGTGTTGACAGGGAGAAAATCATGAATCCCGAAGGCAATGCGATCGTCTACTGTGAAGGCGCTTTCAATACAACCAACGGAAAAACCGCTCACGGGTTGGTTCGGTTTACTGAGCGGTACCGGATACTTTCAGTGGTCGATTCCCACAGTGCCGGTGAGGATACCGGAGATGTGCTGGACGGAAAACCGAACCATATCCCCATTCATGCCACACTTGAAAAAGCGATCCAAGCATCCGAAACAAATGGAATTCCCACCACGCATCTGGTCATCGGTCTGGCGCCGGATGGGGGACGGTTAAACAACCAGGCCCGAAACGATATAAAAAAAGCGATTGAAGTGGGGTTGAATATTGACAACGGTTTGCACGATTTTCTATCCGAAGACAATGAGCTCGCAGACCTTGCAAACAAAAAGGGGTGTCAAATCCGCGATGTCCGAAAACCGCCCCACCGGGATCAACTGCATTTTTTTTCCGGAAAAATCGAAGCGGTGACTTCATTAAAAATCGCTGTCCTGGGAACCGATTCGGCGGTGGGTAAACGGACCACAGCGTGGCGCATCGTAAAGGGCTTTCAAAAAAGAGGTCTCTCTTCCGAAATGATCGGTACCGGCCAAACGACTTGGATGCAGGGGGCGAAATACTGTCTCATTCTTGATTCTCTGGTCAACGATTTTGTCTCCGGCGAGATTGAACATACTGTTTGGGCGGCATGGAGAGAACAAAAACCGGACATTATCGTTATCGAGGGTCAGGGAAGTCTCATGAACCCTGCCTATCCGGGGGGTTTTGAAATACTAGCGGCCGGACGACCCGACATCGTTGTACTCCAGCACGCGCCGACTCGAAAAGAATACGACGGCTTCCCAGGTTATCCGCTACACCCGCTAAAGAAGCAAATCCGGATGATTGAGCTTCTTTCCGGAAAACCCGTGGTGGCCATCACCATCAACCATGAAGGAATTCCCATAGAACAGATATCCACAGTTTGTCAAACAATCAAAAGAGAAACCGGTCTTCCAACCGATGATGTTCTGATCCATGACGCCAAGGATTTGGTGGAAATATTGCTGCAATATAAAAAGACTTAGCGCATCGAGCAAGGAGAGATCTGTTGGCGGAAATGCAAATTTGAATGGTAAAGGCAAAAATATGGACAATAAACATTCCAATCATGAGGAGCCCGATGACATCTTAAGCACGAACGATACGTTATCAAAGCTTTTGGTTTTCGACAAATTGGAAGTGGGGCCCATTAAAGTGGAACGGCGGCGGGTGGTAGCGCCCTATCGAGTGTTTCAAAACGGGAAAGAAGACGGTACCGACTTGATTTATAGCTTTGATGAAGATGTGTTCGACCCGTTTGAAGCGGAGTCTCTGAACCTGGCAAGCATGATGGCGGCTCAAGTTGCTCTTAATTATGGCCTATTTTGCCGAACCATCGTTTTTCACGGGATGTTTGATGGACAGGATCGTCGTTTTCTCCGCAATATGGCGGAAAACACTGCACGGGAGATTTACGTCAAAAAGTTTCTCGAGCCCAACCCCTTTTTGGTAGAAAAGTTCAAGCATCTGCCTCCAGGAAAACAGTCGAAATATCTAAAAGCCAATCTTCGATTTCCACAAGCAGTTTCGGTAAAAACAAAGGTAAAATGGAAGCTCTGGTCTTCCGAGAAAAGCCGCCACTGTATTTTGTCCAGCGGTGGCAAAGACAGCCTGTTGAGCTACGGTCTCATCGATGAAATGATGGGCGTCAACGGAGAGACCCATCCGATTTTTGTAAACGAATCGGGACGACATTGGTTTACCGCACTAAATGCGTATCGCTACTTCAAGGACAATATTCCACATACAGCCAGAGTCTGGGTTAACAGTGATCGAGTCTTTTCCTGGGTGCTAAAGCACATGCCCTTTATCCGAAAAAATTTTGCGGACATACGATCCGATGAATACCCGATTCGCCTCTGGACCGTAGCGGTTTTTCTGTTTGGAGTGCTACCGCTTATGCGGAAACGGGGAATCGGGCGTCTCATCATTGGTGATGAGTTTGACACCTCTCAACGAAGTTCATTCAAGGGAATCACCCATTTTGACGGGCTCTATGACCAAAGCATCTATTTTGATCAGGCGCTTTCCAGGTATTTTCTTCAAAAAGGTTGGGCCATCAGTCAGTTTTCGATCCTACGGTCGTTATCTGAATTACTTATTGAAAAAATCCTGGTGGAACGGTATCCCCATTTACAAACGCTTCAGATGTCCTGCCATGCCACCCACAAAGAGACGGATGGTATTCACCCGTGCGGGAAATGTGAGAAATGTCGCCGAATTGTCGGCATGCTCGTGGCCCTCGACGCAGATCCGCAGGGGTGCGGCTACACAGAACATCAGGTAAAAGTTTGCCTTGAAAAATTGGCCGTCAATGGCGTTAACCAAGAACAAGCAGGCGCTGAACAACTCTTCTTTATGTTAAAACAAAGAAACCTGTTACATTTATCTTCGAGTCACAGGACGGAAGCGAAGGAACGTCCGGAAATATTAATGATGCGATTTGATTTCGACAGGTCCCCGGTTAACGCCATTCCCATGGATCTCCGAAAACCGCTTTATCATATCTTAATCGAATATGCGGAAGGCGCGATCCGACGACAGGGGAAAAAATGGATTAAATATGATGTGCTGACTGACCTGGCCATCTTTAAACCGTATCCTTACGAAATTGAACCCGTCAACATAGAGGCAGGTAGTAATGGCCTGAAATCTTACGCCGATCATAGCTATCTTTGGGGTGAACTCACATGGTCGGATGCCGCAGAGCGGTTCAAACAGGTTGATATCGCACTCTTGCCGGTGGGTGCCATCGAGCAGCACGGCCCCCACCTTCCCCTGGATACAGATGCTTTCGATGCCGAACACCTGGCATCCCGTGTTGCAGGAGCCTGTAGCGATCCAAAACCCTTTGTATTGCCGTTGATTTCATACGGGGTCTCCTATCACCATGATGATTTTAAAGGAACCATCAGCATCAGTAATGAGACACTATCCCGGCTTGTTTATGAAATTGGTATGAGCGCGGCCAAAAACGGCATTCGAAAACTTGTAATACTTAATGCCCACGGCGGTAACGGTCCTGCTCTCAACTACGCCGCGCAAACGATCAACAGAGATGCACGCATTTTTGCATGCGTTGATACCGGCGAAACTAGTGATGTGGATATTTACAATTCGATTGGAACTCCCAATGATGTTCATGCCGGAGAAATCGAAACCAGTACGACGCTTGCTGTTCGACCGCATTTGGTCAAGATGGAGCGTGCTTTAAAATCGATACCGGAATTCTCCAGCCGATATCTTGATTTTACCTCTAAACGCGGCATTTCCTGGTATGCCTATACCCGAAAAATCTCCGCCACCGGAATTATGGGCGACCCTACAAAAGCAGATGCCCAAAAGGGAGAGAAGATCTGGGAAATCATGATCGCGCATTTAGTGGCATTTATCGAAGATCTCAAACACATGTCTCTTGAAGAGATATATAACCGGAAATATTAGGATCTTTACATCGCCATGTACATGACGGTGTTTGGTACGAATCTACCACCATGGAGACGAAGTGAAAATTTTTTCTTCATCCTTCTTCGTGGTGAATGAAAAAATAAAACCCAATAGATATGAAAATCGTTCACATCGAAGCCTGGCCGGTTAAATTGCGTCTCAATGAGCCTTATACAATCGCTTATGAAACCATCGATGACACGACCAATGTTTTTCTACGCATTGAAACCAATTCCAGGATTGTGGGATACGGTTGTGCCGCTCCGGATCCTGCCATAACGGGAGAAACAGCTGAAACGGTACTAAAGACCGTAGACGATTTGATACGCCCTCTACTCAAGGGGGCCGATCCCCTGAGAATCGCCTTACAGCTGGAAAAATTAAGGCCGAATTTAAAATCTCACCTTTCTGCCACCGCCATGGTGGATCTGGCGCTTTACGACATATTAGGGAAAACCGCCGCTCTACCCGTATATAAGCTGCTGGGAGGGTTTCGAGACCGTATCAAGACCAGTATTACAGTCGGCATTCTTTCAATGGACGAAACCATTGCCAAGGTTAAGACATTCGTTGCACAGGGATTTACAGCGTTAAAAATCAAAGGCGGCAAACAGGTGGAATCCGATATCGAGAGGGTAATAGAGGTTCGTGAGGCAGTTGGCAAATCTGTTCAACTCAGGTTTGATGCGAACCAAGGGTATACGGTTGAGCAGGCCTTAAGTTTTGTGAAGGCAACGCGCCGGGCCAAAATTGAGCTTATCGAGCAACCCACCCCAAAAGGAGACCTGGATTTGCTGGGACACGTCACCAAAGAAGCGGCCATCCCGGTTATGGCCGATGAAAGCCTTATGAGTCTGAGAGATGTTTTTCGGCTGGCCCGGCGTGATCTGGTAGATATGGTAAATGTAAAGATAATGAAAGTCGGCGGCATCTCTGAAGCGTTACAAATCAACTCCGTGGCTCGATCAGCAAACCTGGAGGTAATGGTCGGCTGTATGGATGAAGCGGCGCTGGGAATCGCAGGGGGGCTTCATTTCGCACTGGCGAGACCCAATGTGGCGTATGCCGATTTAGACGGCCATCTGGACTTGATTGATGATCCTTCCGCAGGTGCTGTGATACTTCGAAAAGGCACTTTGTATCCGACAGACAAGCCTGGGCTGGGATTTGATCTTTAGTGATGAAATGATGAAGCGGACCATTTTTAAAATTTCTCAAACAGTTTAATAGGAAAGAGTTTGCGATAAACTTCCCTATATATTCAATGAGCTACCAAAGACGATTAACAAAGAAAACAAACGATTCGCCCAAATTCAATACGAACTAGCCATATGTTATGAATACAGTTGCTCCAATAGCCGCCCTCTTATTGAGTGTAGCCATTTTGTTCACCGGCAATGGTCTTCAAGGGACATTACTTCCGATACGTGCTCAGATCGAAGCATTCTCCATGCTCGATATCGGTTTGATGGGTTCGTCTTACAACCTGGGGTTTGCTTTGGGATGTCTTCTGGCTTCCTTTATTGTACGCCGAGTTGGACACATTCGTTCGTTTACAGCGGTGATCTGCATCGCCTCCAGCACAGCCTTAGCCCATACCTTGTTTCTGAAACCAATTATCTGGTGGCTGCTTCGGGCTATGGCCGGTTTTTGTTTTGCATCGCTTTTTATGATTATTGAAAGTTGGCTGAATGAAAGATCAACAAAGGAAAACCGTGGAACCGTTTTTTCCATATATACAATCATTAGCCTGTCTGTTCTCACAATCGGCCAATTGATGATAATGTTATATGATCCGGCTGCTTTCCCACTATTTTGCATCGTTGCGATACTCATCTCTCTGGCCGCTGTTCCCGTGGCGCTGACGACTGCTCGGGCTCCTGCTCCGATATCGAATGTAAAGATCAGATTAAGGCATCTCTTCAACACGTCACAGGTTGGATTCACCGGATGTTTGACGGTGGGGCTTGCAAACGGTACCTTCTGGTCCTTCGGCCCGGTTTTTGCCAAGCAAAGTGGTTTGAATATCGCTGAAATTGCGTTCTTTATGAGCATCACCGCGATTGCCGGCGCTCTTGGCCAGGGTCCATTCGGTATTTTATCAGATAGAATGGATCGTCGAAAAGTCATTGCCCTCATCTGCATGCTTGCCTCGCTTTCTGGAATAGGTATGTTAGCGTTTAGTAAACTGATGGGAAATGGGGTTTTTATTTTCTCTTTTTTATTTGGGTTTTTTGCTTTTCCGTTGTATGCGATCTGTGTCGCTCACATAAATGATCGTATAAAACCCGAAGATTACGTTGAAACGGCAAGCGGTTTACTCTTAATCTATGGAATCGGAGCCGTTATCGGCCCATCTTTAGCCTCTATAATTATGAGTTTGAACGATGTAAATAGTTTATTTGGTTATACTGCCGTTGTTCATGCGGGGATGGCTGTTTTTACAATTTACAGAATACAAGTGCATCCACCACCGTTAGAAAAAGACCGGGGGATATTTTCTGAAGCCATTTTAAACGCTCAAACAGTTGGTCCTATAAATCTCGTAGAGGAATCACAGAAGGTAAAAGATGAGTAAGTGAGCTTCCTGCAAAAAGGGCCCATTGTCAAAGCTGTATTTCTTTAAGTCAAAATCAAGGAGAAACAATGAATAAGTGGTATCAATTAAAGATTAACGATGCGCTTCGGCATTTAGAAACAAACTTTGAAAACGGCCTAACTAAAAGCGCGGCTGAGAAGCGTTTAGACCGGTATGGACCCAATCGACTGATTGAGCAAGGCGGTAGAAGCCCGTGGGTAATCCTGCGCGAACAAATATCTAGCGTTATGGTTATTATCCTGGTCGTCGCTGCCATAATATCGGCGCTTCTGGGCGACTTCGCAGATGCAGTGGTCATTTTAGCAATTGTCCTGTTGAATGCCATACTTGGGTTTCAGCAAGAATACAAAGCGGAACAATCCATTTCAGCCCTAAAGCAAATGGCTGTTCCAATGGTCAAAGTTAGACGTGACGGCCATATTGAAGAGATCTCGTCTTACCATCTGGTACCCGGAGACGTCGTGCTCCTTGAAACAGGAGATTTGATCCCCGCGGACGGACGATTATCGAAAAGTGTGAATCTAAAAGTCCAGGAGGCCGCACTTACCGGCGAGTCGGAAGCGATTGAAAAGGATGCTCAAATCGTTTTTGAAACGGAAAAACCGCTCGGTGACCGGCGCAATATGGTCTTTCTGGGCACGATCGTCAGCTATGGACATGGTGAGTTTGTTGTGACGGAAACCGGCATGGCAACCGAGCTGGGCCATATTGCCGATATGATCCAAACGGTTGAAAAGGAACCAACCCCACTTCAGGTGCGTTTGGATAGGGTCGGAAAAGTTTTGGCTGGACTGGCCTTGGCAATCGTGGCTGTAATTTTTTTCATCGGGCTGTTGCGAGGTGAACCTTGGAAAGAGATGCTGATGACGGCAGTCAGTCTGGCCGTGGCTGCCGTACCTGAAGCGATGCCTGCTGTGGCTACTATTGCTCTTGCTATAGGTGCACAGCGGATGCTCAAGCGAAAGGCGCTTATCCGGCAATTGCCTGCTGTTGAAACACTTGGTTCGGTGAGTGTGATCTGCTCCGATAAAACCGGCACCCTGACCAAGAATCAAATGACGGTTACTGTATTGGATATTACCGATCATCGAATAGATCTGGTGCAGCGAACCGGTGGTACGGGATTAAAAATTGTGCCTTCCGATGGGAACGGGCTTACTTCGGTTGTCCTCCCAACCATAGACCTTTTACTGATCGGCAGCGCACTCTGCAACGATGCAATCCTGCAAACCGATAAAGATCAATTAGACCGGTACCGGGTGATCGGCGATCCCACTGAGGGGGCGTTGGTGCTGGCAGCGGCAGAATTCAACATTATGAAAAACGATCTGGATCGTGCGTTCCCCCGTGTAGCTGAGATACCTTTTGACTCAACACGTAAACGTATGACCACTGTCCACCGTTGCCCGAAAACACCTACTGACATCCCGGATACGCTTTTACCGGTTTGGGAAAGAAGAATTAAACAGGAAATACCGCCATATCTATCCATAACAAAAGGCGCCGTCGACAGCTTGTTAAATATAACTACCGAAGTTTGGATTGAAGGCGAGACAAAGCGTATTGATGAAACATTCCGCAAAAAAATCAGGGAAGCACACGATCAATTGGCTGCAAACGGAATGCGTATTTTAGGTGTCGGCATACGTACAATTGATTTGTTGCCGGAAAATAATACAATCGAAACACTCGAACAAGACTTAATTCTGATGGGCTTGGTTGGAATGATGGATCCGCCGCGACCCGAAGTTAGAAATGCCGTGAATACGTGCCAATCTGCCGGAATTCGAACGGTGATGATAACCGGTGATCATCCTTTGACCGCCCGACACATCGCTGAGGAGTTGGGCATTGAAAATAATGGCCGGTTTTTAACGGGTCAGGAAATCGATGGTCTTTCCGATTCCGAGCTAAGTGATGTCGCTCAGGATATATCCGTTTTTGCTCGCGTCTCGCCTGAACACAAAATCAAGCTGGTCAATACATACCAGAAGCAGCAGCATATCGTGGCAATGACCGGAGACGGGGTCAATGACGCCCCTGCCCTTAAAAAAGCCGATATCGGTGTTGCAATGGGCATTACAGGAACTGACGTTGCCAAAGAAGCCGCGGATATGATCCTACAGGACGACAATTTTGCGACAATTGTGGCGGCAATCGAAGAGGGACGAGTCATTTACGATAATATCCGAAAATTCATCAAATATTTATTAAGCTGCAACTCCGGTGAAATCGGCGTCATGTTTCTGGGACCCTTATTAGGGATGCCGCTGCCGTTACTGCCGCTGCAGATTTTATGGATGAACCTTGTTACCGACGGTTTGCCGGCCTTAGCTTTGGGGGTAGAGCCTGCTGAAGAGGATGTGATGCAGCGTCCTCCCTATCCTTCAGCATCCGGCATTTTTGACCGGAAGATGGTTGTTGACATTATTTGGCTGGGTCTTCTAACGGCCATATTGGCCCTGGTACCCGGCTACACTTTCTGGCGAGCAGATAGCGCGACCTGGCAAACAATGGTGTTCACCACATTAACGCTATCACAGATGATTCTGGCCTTGGGTGCCCGTTCAGAGCGTAATTCCCTTTTCAAAACCGGAATACTCACCAACAAATCGATGATCGGCGCCATCGGTCTTACTTTTATGCTGCAGATCGCGGTAATATATGTCCCGTACTTTCAGGTGTTATTTAAAACGGTGTCTTTATCGGCAAAAGAATTGATGCTCAGTATCATGATCAGCTTTGTTGTTCTTCTCGCAATGGAGGGGCAGAAATACCTTTTTCAGCGCAGCGTAAGGTTCGGGAAAAACAAATTAGAAACAAAGAGAAATGAGTAACCCATTGATGAATGACATGAAAACCAATTAAAGATGAAAAATTACGTCACAATTCCATTGTGCATCTGTGCTTAAATACTTTTGTGTGATCAACGGATATTTTAATAGAAGGAGGATTATGATGTTTAGTCAACTTCTGCAAAAACTGGATGTAAGTGCGATGACGACAAAGCTTGTTTCCTATGTACCAAACCTCATAGCTGCAGTCATTTTGGCATGCATTTTCTGGGTAATACTCAAACTGACCAGACGGATACTGTCAACCGCAATGCACAAGGCAAAGGTGCCTGAAGAAGCCAGCGATATCGTCGTCCGCTTCTCAGGATATGTTGTCATCATCATTGCGATGCTGACCATTGCCGGTCAACTCGGCATCAAAATCACATCACTGATCGCTGGACTCGGTGTTGCCGGATTAGCTTTATCATTTGCCGCCCAAGATACAGTTGCAAATGTGATATCAGGGATCACCCTACTCATAGACCGGCCGTTCAAGAGAGGCGATTGGATCTGCGTAGGTGACCTGCATGCGTCAGTGACCAATGTGAAGCTGCGAACCACCGTGTTGACATCGTTTGACAATGAGACAATCGTCGTGCCGAACAAGGCTCTCGCCCAAGAACGAATTCGAAATTTCACGCTGACTTCCCGTATTCGGGCAAAAGTATCGATTGGGATCGCATATAAGGAAAACATTCAGACGGCACGGGAAGTCATTCTATCTACGAT
>JAHEHB010000346.1 GCA_024644775.1 Deltaproteobacteria bacterium | reverse complement strand
AAGGTGTTTTCAATTGCACCCGAGCCGTTGTGCCGAGCATGATTCGCCAGGGCAGCGGCGTTATTCTCAATGCCACCTCAATTGTTGGAATCGATGGCAATTTTGGCCAAACCAATTACGTAGCGACCAAGGCCGGCGTTATCGGAATGACCAAGGTTTGGACCCGTGAGCTGGGTCGCTATAATATCCGCGTAAACGCTGTCGCACCCGGATTCATTGAAACAAATATCATATCGTCCATGCCGGACAAAATCATAGACCAGATGAAGGCTCGCGTTCCTTTGGGCCGTGTCGGCCATCCCCGTGACATTGCAAACGCTTATCTTTACCTAGCATCGGACGAGGCAAGTTTTATCTCAGGGGCAGTTTTACGTGTAGACGGCGGAATCGTGGTTGGTACTTAAAGTTTTTATTTTAGAAGAGATTTAATATTCTCATAGAGTCTCGGCATTTCCAGGACATCTGCAAACTCCCGCACCGTTGACAGTATGCGCTCACGGTCTAAATGCGGGTGCCGTAATAGAATCGCTTTGATATCCTCAATATCAATGGGACGCTGTGAAATCGATTTGAAGATAATCAAATCTTCCGGTGTCGGCAAAACAATTTCCAAGCCCAAGGCAGGCTCCGAACACCGCCTCTCTACAGCCTCCCTTTCAAAGGGTAAAACGCCCAAAGAGATATCAATGTTGATTCCACTTTCTATATGACGCATCAGCAATACGCGGGACTCTAATGCAAACTTTTCTACATCCGAGACGCGCGGTTCAATCCCGAAACCTTTGAGTTTTTGGATAAATTCTGGAATTCGATCGTCAAGATCTAGAATTACCAAGTCAATATCATTTGTGTACCTGGGACGGCCCAGAAGGCTTGCAGCCAGACCACCAATGATCATTCCTTGAACATCTTCTTGCTGTAGAAGTCGACTCACACTCTGCAGGGCCGGGGATAGTGGATTATTACTGACATCGTCGGGCATCGTGGCGTAACCATTTTTTCTGCAAATAGGTCCAGAGCATGTCGGGTACCTGCTTTTGTTCTAAAAAATTCAATGTGCTTGCGATTTCCCAAATGGAGATGGTCTGTTGCAGCAAAAGCTCAAAAGGCGCCTCCTTTATTTCCCGCTCTTCGGCCTCAGCTACCAATTTCCATCGATTTCTGTAAATTTGAATTTGCTCTTTCAGCATTTTTATCCCACAAAATTTTATAAAATAACTACGCATCCACCGTACTAAATATGGAGTAAGTTTTCAAGATTATTATTAAAATGTCTTTTGCAGGAAATGAAGCGGCTTTTCCGTTCGGTCCCGAAAACGCCAGCAGATGTCATCGTGTAGGGGGTTGCCAAATACGATTTGCATTTGAATTCGGCAATTGTTATCTAAAGTAAAAAATCGATCGGATCGTTTAGTTGTAACTCAATAATCGATCTTAAATAATTAATAATATTAATATTTTTAATAGTAAGGAGGCGTTCCCATGATTAAAGACTTGGTGCTCAAAAATCGAAGTTATCGGCGGTTCCATCAGGATTCCCCAATTAGCATGGATACTCTTAAGGAGCTCGCAGAGCTTGGTCGCATATCCTCCTCGGGGGGAAACAAGCAACCTCTCAAGTACATTCTCTCATGCGACTCCGAAACGAATGCCACCATATTTGATCAACTCACCTGGGCGGCGGCCCTCAAAGATTGGCCGGGGCCCGAAGAGGGTGAACACCCTGCGGGTTATATCATCGTATTGGAAGATACCACCATCGGTAAAGCCGGTGTGGATCATGGCATTTCATGTACCAATATTCTTCTCGGCGCGGTGGAAAAAGGGTTGGGCGGATGCATGCTGGCTTCGATCCGAAAAAAGGAACTCCGACAAACCCTTAGCATCGATGAAAAATATGAAATACTTCTGGTGGTTGCTCTGGGGAAACCCAAAGAAGTCGTAAAACTTACAGAGCTTGAAGAAGGCGGCGATACCAAATACTGGCGTGATGAAGATCAGGTGCACCATGTGCCGAAACGAAAACCGTCTGAAATCATTATTAAAGAATACGCTTGATCAATTTATTATTGGCCACTGGCACATACATATAGCTATATTTCACCCTGCCAACCCAACTGAGTGAATTCTATTTTGAACGTAGATTTGTTGATCAAATGAAAAATAATGGCAACCGGTGGTACCTTGACACCCATGTCCAACCGGCGAAGAGCCCAATACGGTGTGGGTGAGCTGACCGCGGCGGTCGAGGACGCCCATCGGTTAAATAAACGAGTCGCTGTGCACGGAAATGCGACGGAGGGCATACGGAGTGCAGTGAGAGCCGGTGTCGATTCGATCGCACACTGTAACTGGCTGGGTGTGGAGGATGGTACCCTTGAGTATGATGAAGCAGTGGTAAAAGAAATGGCTATTTTGTAGCTACAATGTGAAAATAAGGCTTGACACCAAATTTCGTTTTGTATTAAATATTTAGACATAATTGTATGAAAAAAATCATATATTTAAACGATCTTTTTAATTCAGAACAGCGGCGTAATAACCATTTACACCCACCATTGGTTCATAACACTAGTATTTCCGTGTAAACGCCGGACAACATGGAGCAGACAGATTTGCCCGATTCGTGATCTTCGATTTTAGAGGTAAAACGCGAGATGGCAGTGCCCTTAATTGAAGTAAAAAATCTAAAAACCTATTTTTATACGTGGGACGGTGTGGTTCGGGCCGTCGATGGGGTCGATTTCACCATAGAGCCGGAGAAAACTTTGGGTGTGGTCGGCGAGAGCGGATGTGGCAAGTCTGTGACCGCGCAAACGATTATGGGTCTTATCCAGATGCCGCCCGGCAAGATCGAAGCGGGTGAAATTCTTTACTATCGGAATGGAAATGTTGTCGATCTCACAAAACTTAATCCCAAGGGAAGTGAGATGCGTGAAATCCGTGGAAACGAGATCGCCATGATTTTTCAGGAACCGATGACCTCCCTGAATCCGGCCTTTACCATCGGCAATCAGATAATAGAGGCGATCGTCCTCCACCAAAGCCTGACAAAGAAAGAAGCACAGGATAAAGCGGTCGAAATGTTGCAATCGGTGGGTATCCCCTCTCCGAAACAACGGTTAGCGGAATACCCGCATCAGCTTTCCGGCGGCATGCGACAACGGGCCATGATCGCCATGGCATTGTCATGCAATCCAGCCCTATTGATTGCAGATGAGCCAACCACTGCCCTTGACGTTACGATACAGGCTCAGGTGTTGGACCTTATGAACGCGCTTCGCACAAAGTATCGGACGGCCATCAAATTTATAACACACGATCTTGGGGTGATTGCCGGCATGGCCGACGATGTGATTGTTATGTACCTTGGAAAAATAGTCGAATCCGCGCCGGTACGGGAAATTTTCCACAACCCCATCCATCCGTATACCCAGGGGTTGATGCACTCCATTCCATCTCTTGCCGCCCGGGGTAAGGAAAAACTGGTTCCCATCGAAGGTGTTGTACCGGACCCGTTTGATGTAGCGCAAGGGTGCGGATTTGGACCCAGGTGTCCACATGCAAAGGACATCTGCAAAACAAAGATTCCTCCGCTTAAGGAGATTAAACCGGGTCATTCAGCGGCCTGTTGGTTGTAAACGATAGACCGAGGGAACGTGTCACATGGCGGTGTCTTCAAACAATATTCTGCTTGATGTTAAAAACCTGAAGAAATACTTCCCGGTTCGCAGGGGAATTCTGAGACGCGTGGTCGGCCATGTGAAAGCCGTCGATGATGTGGATCTATTTATCAATGCTGGGGAAACCCTGGGGTTAGTCGGTGAGAGCGGTTGTGGAAAAACCACCACCGGTCGGACCATTCTACGTCTTGTGGAGCCGACCGCCGGGGAAATTCGTTTTCGCAGCAAAAAACTGGCGGACCAAAATGATGCTTACAAGGAAACGGATGTCGCCACTGCCACCGGCCAGATACTCAAAACCCTGCGTCGCGATATGCAGATTATCTTTCAGGACCCATACTCTTCTTTGAACCCGCGTATGACCGTGGCAACCATCGTCGGTGAACCGCTTCTCGTATATGGAATGAAACGGGGAAGTGAATGGGAAGATCGAGTGATCAAATTATTGGATGCCGTCGGACTAAAACCGGATCACATGAAACGCTACCCGCACGAGTTTTCCGGCGGCCAGCGTCAGCGGATCGGAATCGCCCGAGCCCTCGCGCTGGAACCGCAGCTGGTGGTGGCCGATGAGCCTGTATCGGCGCTGGATGTTTCCATTCAGGCACAGGTGATTAATCTGATGGAGGAATTGCAGGAAAAGTTCGGTTTAACGTATCTGTTTATTGCCCACGACCTGTCCGTGGTCAAACACATCAGCAGCCGGGTTGCGGTGATGTATCTGGGAAAGGTCGTTGAATTAGCGCAAACCGTGGCGCTTTTTTCCGATGCGAAACATCCGTACACGGAAGCGTTGATGTCTGCGGTGCCGGTTCCGGATCCGGACTTTAAAGTCCAGCGAATTTCATTGGAAGGAGATGTCCCGAGTCCAATGAATCCACCGAGTGGTTGCTATTTCCACCCGCGGTGTCGGTATGCAAAAGAAATTTGTAAGAACGAGGCGCCCATATATCGGGATTTGGGTGAAAAGCATTTTGTAACCTGTCACCTCGCCGATTCGTTGAATCTTCGGTCGATTTGGACAGAGTGATCATCAGGTTCTTTGTTTAAAGGTAAGGTCAATTTTACCCCCCACCCGGCCTCTGGCGTGGACGGAGGAGGCCGGGTGGGGGTGAAAAAGAAGGTTGAAAAATCAACCTTTTTTTCGATCATAGTTGCGTATTTTTAAATCACAAGCAAAAGGAGAAGGAGACGAATTATGAAACGTTCATTATTTTATCTATTTGTAACAGTTTTTATGAGCACGATGCTCATCTGCAGCAGTGGATTTGCTGCCGAACCCAAACGCGGCGGGACCTTACAGGTCGCCATTCTTCAGGATATGTGGACCATGGATCCCATCAACATCCAAACCACCACCGGCCATCGGATTGTGCATAGCGGCGGTATGGGCGAGTGCCTGTATGATTGGGACGTAAAAAAGGGAGAATTCGTCCCCCGCTTGGCCACCGAACTACCCAAGGTTTCGGAAGATGGCAAAACTTACATCATGCCCATCCGAAAAGGGGTAACATTCCACGATGGCACAAAATATGACGCCCATGCGGCGGCATACTCCATCAACCGAATCCTGGATCCCGCCAACAAGTCGTATCTTCTTAAGAAATACAAGGACGTAGACAAAGTCGAAGCCACAGACGATTATACCCTGAAGATTACCCTCAAAAAACCGGATAACGCCTTCCTGGTAAAGCTGGCCACCCGGGATGTCATAGCGGTTTCCAAGGCCGCCGTGGAGAAGTATGGAAAAGATTTCGGCACCAAGGCGTTTGTGGGTACCGGCCCCTTTAAATTCGTGGAATGGCTCCAGGGGGATCGTATCGTGGTGGAGCGTAACGAAAACTACTGGAGGGAAGGTATTCCGTACCTCGACAAGGTCGTTTTCAAGTTTATCCCCGAGGAATCCACCGCCCTGATGCAGTTGAGACTCGGCGAGGTCCATATCATGGAAGATGTCGCCCGAAAAGACATCAAAACCTTAAAGGAAGATAAAAACGTCGAAGTCCTGCTGGTAACCGGCATTCAGCACGAACAGATCTATCTGAACACCAAGATAAAGCCCTTTAACGACGTCCGGGTGCGCCAAGCCATCTCCCACGCCATTGACCGGCAGGCCATCATCGAAGGGGTTTTTGAGGGATATGCCGCGGAATCTGTGGGCCCCTATCATCCCTGGTTCTGGACCCACAATCCCAACCACAAACAACCCTATCCATACGATCCGGAAAAAGCCAAAAAGTTGTTGAAAGAAGCCGGGTACGGACCGAGCAATCCGTTGAAGTTTGAATTG
>JAHEHB010000345.1 GCA_024644775.1 Deltaproteobacteria bacterium | reverse complement strand
TTCCGCAATATCAAACCCAAGCCGTCTAAAAATATCGCATATTTCATTGGTGATTTGACTGATGGGGTGCAGTGAGCCCTGTATTGCGGGTCTACCTGGAAGGGATACGTCGATACCGTCGTCTGCTACCCGGTCCTTTTTTTCGAAACCTTCGACCTTTTCCGTAATAGCGCGTTCTATTAACTGTTTGACCGCATTTGCCATTTTTCCGGCTACCGGACGTTCTTTCACGGGTAGTGTCGAGATACGTCTTAAAAAATGGGTTAGAATCCCTTTTCTTCCCAAGTATCGTACGGAAATGGTGTCGATGGTCTTTCGATCAGAAGCAGCTTTAAGCTCCTGAAGCGCTTCCTCTTTAATCTGCTCTATCGATTTATCCATTGTGCGAAACGATGGTATAATGCCCTTTTGGTTCTCCCGCCTCAAGGCGGGATCCGGGTTAGGTGCTTAAAAAGATAATCCTTGCATTGTTTGTCAAAATTTTATCTCACCACAAAGAAACGAAGACCACAAAGATTTCTTTAAATTTTTTCTTCGTGTCCTTTGTGGTTCATTCAGCGATCTGTTTGGTTCCCCGTAAAAACGGGATTTTCGCTTCTCTCCAACCGGCTTGTTCGGGTTGGGTTATTGTACCGCTAATTGAGCCAGCTGTGTAAAACCGGCTGGATCGGATACGGCTAGTTCAGCCAAAACTTTACGATCTAGCTCGATATTTGCAACCTTTAGACCGCGTATAAATTTGCTGTATGTGAGATTGTTCATTCGGGCCGCCGCATTGATTCTAGATATCCAAAGTCTTCGAAAATCGCGTTTTCGAACACGCCGATCCCGGTATGCATACATCAGCGCCTTGTCTACCGCATCTGCTGCGGTTCGATAAAGTTTGCTGCGACCGCCACGGAATCCCTTAGCCAGTTTTAATACCTTTTTTCTACGTCGCCTCGCTTTATATCCTCTTTTGACTCGCATCTGTTTACTCCTTAACAGGCAGTTATCAATCGGTACAATTGGGAGTCGACACCGTGAAAGATCAAAGATGGTTCTTTCTAAAGTGCCTAAAAGGGAGAAAGTACCTAAGCGCTGTCGTTTTATATAATTGATAAGCTACCTTCATTTTAAATTTCCTGTAATATCGCCTACCCGTTCGGAAGAAGCTTTTTTATCTCACTTCGGTTTGACTTATCAATGAGCCTGCTTTGCCTTAAAGACCGTTTTCGTTTTGTGGTCTTCTTCGTCAGTATGTGACTTCCACAAGATTTTGAATACACATGTTTTCCAGATGCGGTTTTCTTAAACCGCTTGGCAGCAGCTCGATTCGTTTTAATCTTCGGCATTCGGTTGACTCCTTAAATTAACAATTATTATCATTTGAGGCAATTTCAAAATAAAAGCCCTTCTATTAAAAAAATAGATGGCGTGAGTGATGATTGTTACCATCCCACGCCACGATGAAAAAGACTAAAAAAAATATCCGCCGCCGCTGATAACCTGTTTCTTAATAAATCGGGACGGACACTCCATTACTTTGGAGACAGCACCATGATCATGGTACGGCCTTCGAATTTCGGGTATTGCTCGACGACGGAGAGATCTGCTGTTTCTTCGGCAATCCGGGCCAGTAATTCTCTGCCGCGATCAACCAGTGAGATTTCTCGCCCCCTGAATATCACCGTTACTTTGACTTTGTCCTTTTTCCCAAGAAACTTTTTTATATGACCGGTCTTAACTTGTAGATCGTGCTCTCCGGTCTTGGGCCGTATCTTGATTTCTTTGACTTGAAACGTGACTTGCTTCTTTTTTGCTTCCTGCTGTTTCTTCGTCTGTTCATACTTGTAACGGCCATAATCCATGATTTTACAAACGGGTGGGTTTGCATTGGGTGAAACCTCAACGAGATCGAGGCCGTGTTCTGAAGCTGCATTGAGGGCTTCTGCTCTTGAGATAATACCAATTTGGTTGCCGTCGGGATCGATCACCCGAACCTCTTTGGCTCGAATTGCTTCGTTTATTTTTGTTCGAGGGGTACTCGGTCCCTTTGTGCGTCTCGGTAAAGCTATGTTGTCACCTCCCCCAAAAGTTATACGTTAAATATATGCGATCCACTAACGTTCGGATCCCGAAATACATTAATCCCAAAAATATCGATATATTCGTTAGACTTTGTGTGGTTTCCTTAGATTTAAGAATTTAATAGTGGATATATAACAACATCAAGAAATGCAAGAAAAAAATGCAAAAAGTTGTTGTATAACAATCATTAATGCTCCATTCCGTATAGCTGGGAAGTCTACAGCCTGCATATGGTATCGTCACAGGGGCAGCTTCCATCCACTTCAAATGCAAAGATTATCCTTGATTCCATTTCACCCCGGTGCTCTGAGATAGCTGTAAACGGATATTCCTTGGCCTGGGTGAAAAGTTCCGATTTGGAGGGTATTGTCTCCAAGCCGGTTGCCACTACACGACCGCTCTTGCCATCCAATACTTCTGCTGTTTCGCCGTTTGTGACAACAACCACCGGCACTTGATAGGGTGCAACCAATCGGGATGCAGCCAACGCAGGTCGCCGCCTTGTCACAATAGAGCCGGGACCATATTTAAGAATCATGTAAATTTTCTCATTCAGAGTAATGCAATAATCAACCTTTATGACGGCACATTTATCACCGGCGCGAATAAATAAATCCAGTCGAGGGGTGATCTCTGATTTTACATATCCTTTGATGTCTACCAACAGGTGTGCCAGTTTCTGCCGATATCGTTCATCATGGGTGTCATTTATTCTTTCCCCTGTGATAAAGTCGTTAAGTGTCCCCATAACAAGATGATGGCCGTTCACGATTGATCCTTCAAACAACAAGAGAATTGTGATAAGATTTATTAATGCCTTTTTGTTGGTGATAGGTCCGTTTTGAGTATGATACAGGACATTGTATTATTTACCATAATAGGTGATTGAAAGACAAATTTTAACATTTAAAAGCGCGATTGTTTTTTTATACACTGGAAATATGCATTTTTCCTTAAAACACGTATTATCACAGGACGCAATTTATTCTTCGTATCTGGTCAGGCTGATGGATATCTATGACGAGATGGATAAAACGTATGAGGAAACTGCATGCCGTTACGGTTTTATTTGCAGAGGATGTGATGACAATTGCTGTCGCACCCGTTTTTATCATCACACCTTTTTGGAATATGTATACCTGCGAGAAGGTTTTGGGGCCCTTCCGAAGGAAACAAAACAGGAAATAAAAAATAGGGCCCGCGTGGTGTGTGATCAGATGACCCGTGAAATCGATAGATTCGTGCAGATGTGCCCGCTAAATTTTGGTGGGAGATGTATCCTATACGCCCATCGACCGATGATTTGCCGTTTGCACGGCATTCCTCATGAGCTTCGGAAACCCGGTACGGATGTTCAGTATCACCAAGGCTGTGTCGCTTTTCACAACCAATATAAAGACAGCGCATATTTTAGATTCGATCGTACGCCGTTATATTTGAATTTGGCCAAATTGGAAAAAGGTCTTAAAACCGCAATGGGCATCACGGACAGGGTCAGGATCACTGTCGCAGAAATGCTCATAGAATAAGATGGAAGCATTTTTATGAAAACCGTTGATACCGATAAAATTGATAAGATTCCGGGTAACCGGCTTGGGGAGACGGACCGGTTTTCATTTCGGTGTCATGCGCAGGTCTCCTGTTTTAACCGGTGCTGTCATAATCTCAATCTTTTTTTATATCCGTATGATTGTATCCGGCTGAAGCATCATCTGGGAATATCTTCGGATGAATTTCTGAATCGATATGTGGATGTTGTACTTCGGCCCACTAATTTTTTTCCGGATGTTTTGCTTCGAATGGAAGAAAGCGGCGAAAAGCCATGCCCCTTTCTTCGCGAAACGGGCTGCTCTGTCTATACGGATCGCCCGGATACCTGTCGCAGTTTTCCAATAGAACGGGGAATTCTATACAGCGCAGAAAAGAATCAGCCTGAGATGATCTGTTTCTTCAGACCGCCTGATTTTTGCATGGGGCAATATGAATCAAAGGATTGGACTCCCCGATCGTGGTTGGCCGACCAGGAAGTTGAGATCTATCATAAAATGGCGGCTCACTGGGCGGAGTTAAAACACTTGTTTCAGTCGAATCCTTGGGGGCCTGATGGGCCGGACGGACCCCAAGCAAAAATGGCGTTTATGGCATCCTATAATATCGACCGGTTTCGCGATTTTATCTTTCAGAGTAGTTTCTTGAAGCGATACAAGGTAACGTCGGCAAACCGAAAAAAGATTCGAACCGATGATGTAAAATTGCTAAGATTCGGTTTTGAGTGGATTAAATTTTACCTGTGGGGAATCAAAACGCCATATCTGTCGTCGAGATAATTCCAATTTTAGCCCAGCTGTCGGGCAAAAAAACGGCCGGTCTAATCGGAAAAGAAACTCCAGCATGACAAATTCCGAATGTCGATTGAAGAATGTCGAATTGAGGAATTCTTTCTATTTTATTTGTTAAAAAGAGCAGAGCGACACGCGGCGAAAGCGCCTGCGCTGCGCGAGCGACATCCACAATTCGTTCCGCCGAGGCGGATCAATCATCATTCGTCATTCCATGAAGTTTCACACGAGGTCGCCAAATAGCTGCTGCCTCACCCATTGAATCCCGAATTTAAAAAGCGTGACATCGTCCGCTGGACAACCATCCGTCCTTGAAGAAAATAAGTGATTTTCTATGGTATACGCTCGGAATCTATCCAGATCATACAATGCTAACCGGAAAATATTCTTTGCATGTTCATCCATCGGCCCGCGCATATATTGGTTTTTTAGGCTAATTAAATCCATCAACCGATCGTTTTGTTCGTTGTACTCGGAAATACCCTGCTGATCGATCCACTCGCGAACCGAAATCGTTTGACTTTCGTTGAAGCCAAAGCAATGCGATTCTCTGATCAAAAGATACGCTTCTTTTAGCTCACCGGTTTCCCGAGACCGAGAGAGCCCTCGGGCTAACGGATATAGGCGACAGGAGGAGGGACGATCCTCGTAGACACGACACCCTTTAGCGGTGACAAACGGACATTTCAGTTCTGATCGGGTCGTTGCCTTGAGTGTCACGACCGGCAGTCCGGATTCCAGCCCGGTGTGTTCCGAGGTGTATCGTTTCAGAAAATCGCCGGAAGTAAGATCGAGACGGTTTTTTAGCCGTAAAATATCATACGGGGTCAGATACTGAATAAGATCTTTGCAACAGTGGTTGTAACAATCGATCTTTGGATGGCATGCAAAGGTAAACGAATCTTTTTTGGAGACGGGTTTTAAACAGTTTGCCACAGGAGATCCTCGTAAAAAAGCAAATTTCTCTGACACAAGCACACCACCAGTAGTGGTGACCGCGATTTTTTTCACTTTTTACTGAGATGATAGCAAAATTCTTGTAGAATTAACATGGATATTTCAAAAATCCTTGACAAGGCTTCTATCGAATGATAATTTTACTCCTTTTTTTAGAGAAGTTGAGCCGAATACAGATCTAACTGGCTGATATTAATTAATAATTTTTTGGGCCGATCGATCTGTAAGTTCGTTTCTTCTTAGGCCCGAAATCAATTTTGAAATAGATATCAAACGGTCGGATGACCACCCAATATAGTGGCAGGATGATGTCACAAATAAGAGAGGAGGTGCAAAACGTTTAGAATTCGTTTGTTAATCCGTTTAATCAAGTTGTTTTCAACCATAAATTAACCGTACAGGAGGTATTGTAAATGCCAAGTTTTGTTATTAATGAGAAATGTGACGGATGCAAAGGCGGGGACAAGACTGCTTGTGAGTACATCTGTCCCAACGATCTGATGGTTCTGGATTCAGCTGCCATGAAGGCATACAACCAGGAACCGGATCAGTGCTGGGAATGTTTTTCATGCGTTAAGATTTGCCCGACCCAGGCTGTAGAGGTTAGAGGGTATGCTGATTTTGTACCATTGG
>JAHEHB010000344.1 GCA_024644775.1 Deltaproteobacteria bacterium | reverse complement strand
TTTAACTTCCCAGCGAATATCGGAGACCAAACGAATTTGGGACGATACGTGCCCTTCAGGCGCCGATTCAAACGTGTCGAATAGCTCCCGTGCTTTGGAAATCGGCATCCAGAAACGGGGGAACCGGACAGGAGTCAGCTCCGTTTTTTCATTAAAGATCGTTTTGTTCTTTGCGCCTCTGTCCACAAAGATGAGCGCTTTCGCCCCGAGTGATGCTGCGTGGAGCCAGTTTTTTCCGGAATCGAATTCCATCAGGATAATGGCCCCCGATATTTGTTTCCCATTGAAGTCATTCAATTCGCCGGAGCCCGCGTAGACAAGGGGTCCTTCGAATCCTTTGCCAGAAACGGTTCCGGGAGAAATGGCGTTGCATCGTAACGGGTGAATGGGAACGGTGAGGTTATCGGCAGGGATGGTAAGGGTGCTCTTCCGATGATCAAGAATAGGAATGGAAAACTGCTGAGAGCCGATATCCTCTAAACCGATTTCATTGAGTACTTTTTTGATATATGTTGCAGTTGCCTCAGCGCCCGGGGTTCCTGTGCTTCGATCCTTATAAGCAGACAGGGAACGGATAACCGCCATTAAATTCGTGTCGGATATCGACACGGTTTGAGCCGATTCAGACAGGGATGAAATCATGAGGAGCGCCCCCGATAAGAGCGCGACAATATACGGTTTTTTGTGTAATCGGTCGGCTTTTTTGTCCTGTTTCATACGCGTTTCCCCCGATGCGCCTTTACCGCTCCTCAACCTTGCCCACCGAAATGGACAGTTCTTCGCGGTCTTCGACCTTATCGATTCGTCCGTCGCGGATCCAAACAACCTGGTCGGACACATTTAACATTTTAATGTCATGGGTTGCAGAAATGACGGTAACTCGTCGATCCTTGCTGAGATGCTTTAGCAGGGTGATAATCTCTTCACCGGTTTTTAAGTCGAGGTTACCGGTGGGTTCATCCGCTAAAATGATGGCCGGGTCATTAGCAAGGGAGCGGGCGATCGCCACCCGCTGCTGCTGACCGCCGGAAAGCTCAAACGGTTTGTGTTGGAACCGTTCTTTTAGCCCGACCAGATCCAAAAGGCGCATCCCTTTTTCCACCGCTTCATCATTGCCGATACCCGCGAAAACCATGGGAAGGGTCACATTTTCCAGAGCGGTCATCACCTGGATAATGTTGAAAGTTTGGAAAATGTATCCGATTTTTCGGCATCTAAGCCAGGCAAGCTCATAGGCGTCCAACTGGGCGATGTCGACCTCATCGATAAATACCTTCCCAGAGGTCGGTTTATCCAAACCGCCAATCATGTTAAACAACGTGCTCTTGCCTGAACCGGAAGGCCCCATGATTGAAATATAATTTCCGGTGGCGATTTCAAGATCGACGCCTTTAAGGGCTTGTACCTCTACTTTCCCAAGTTGAAATGTTTTGGTCACGCCGGATACCCGAACAATCTTATTACCATCTTCCATAAAAACCCTCTATGTATTTTCGAGTTGCGATTTTCGATTTTCGAATGTTATATCTTTTCCACATTCGTATTTTATCTCGTCTCCTTTGATTCTCCATACTTTATTAAGTGTTTCAAAAAAGATCTATTCGAAAATCAAAATTCGAAAATCAAAAAATCCCATTATTGTTCCACACGCATCGCTTCAACCGGTTGCATTTTTGAAGCCAGCAGTGCCGGATAAAGCACTCCTAAAAGGCTCAGTATACACCCTACACCGGTCGCAAAACCGATGGATAGGAATACATCCGCCCATAATAAATGGGATAAAGCCGTCCCACCAAATCTCAACAGTGAATTGAGTAAGGAAAAAACAGCGCCAGCGATACTTCCAACGCTGGCGCCGACCAATCCCTGCATGGTTGCTTCCAGGAGAAACAGCCTGAGAACAAACCGGTTCAACGCCCCGAGACACTTCATGGTGCCGATTTCTCGGAACCGTTCGGTGACCGCCATCAGCTGGGCATTTACGATTCCCACCACACAGACGAGTAACGATAAAATAACGATCCAACGCTGTTTTGGACTACTTCCCACACTGGTATCTTCAGGTTCCAGGTCATACCCGGATCGGATGAGCATTTGCCGGAGACCGTCATCCCGGGTAGCCAATAATCCATTTCCCACATCATTGGTTACGCGAACAAAACTTAAGAAGGATACGGCCAGAACGAGGCTCATGGTGGTAATCAGCGAACGGAAAAACCGCACCTTGATACTCCGGTAAGCAATTTCTATGGATTTGCCAATGGGAAGTACCACCAGCCGATCGACGGAGTCGGATTCAATGGTTGACAGCAGTTTTTCACTCACGGCCCAAGCACCCTTTCTCGATATTTAAGGAGTTCGGGAATTGTTAAGATCCTTGTCCTCGCCGAAATTCGTTTGATGAGGCAATGACAGTGGGCGTTTGTATGTCGTTAAAGATACTATGTAACGATAAGGTGTTTGCCAGAAGTCTAAATTATTATCATAATATCGATTGTCTGTAAATAAGAATGATTCCTGATATTATAAACAAAAGACCAACCAAACATATTTAAAATTAAAAATTAAGAATTCATCGTTGGTTTAATGATCGTCAAATCCGCTGTTCAAGCCAACGTGCCGTATGGGTTGCGCCCTCAAGGTCGATTTTTGTGGAATTATGTAACGGTTGAGAAAGCTGCCGATCCATTATGGCGGATAGGCGAGATGGCGTTAGATCTTCATTTTTCAAAATCGTCAGGGCTCCCAACCGCGCGAGACGCTCCGCGCGCAGCCCCTGTTCTCGATCATGAGAAAAGGGCCATACAAGGGCCGATACCTTCGTTGCCAAGATATTCATACTGGTATTGTAACCGGCCATGCTCACTGAAAGATCTGCGGCTGCGAGATAGGAAAGAAAATTCGTGGAAAACCGTGAAACGTCGACCCGATTTCCGGATTGTCTTCGGATCGTGTCAAATTCTGCTTGGCTCATGTAGGGGCCGGTAAACGCTTTAAGGTGGGAAACTTCCGAAGTCTCCAGACGACGAAAAGCGGTGATCACGGATTTCATCAGGGTTGCCCCTGCCTTTCCGCCTCCAGCGCTGGCAATGACGAGGGGTTCGCTTTCCGTGAGGCCAAGTTGCCGACGAATTTCTGAGCGGGCTCCTTGAGGCGGTTTTTGAGCGACATATCCCGTATACTGTATCGGAATGTCAATATCCTTGGAACGGGAAAATGTGTCTTCCAGTGTCAAGATCCTTGGATCGGAATGCACCAGTAACGCGTCAAAATAGCGGTTAAGCTTACCGATCACGCGGGTTTCATAAGCAATTGTGTCCTTTTTTTCCACGAGTATATCCCGGAGACTGCACACCACCGTGCAGTGCGAAAGATCCTTGCGTCGAATTCTCTCTAAGACCGGATCCAGTTCCAAGCGAAATGCATTTCTGCCAAACGGGTACAGCTCAACGACAAAGATATCCGGAGTCTCTTCAACAAGCAGTGCAAGGAGACGATCCCTTCGTTTTTTTTGTGCCTGTTCGAGCGTAAGTCCAGGTTCCGTCGTAAACAGATTTTTATATTCACGGTCGGTCATGATGCTGGGAAGCCGCACTTCGCGGACATGCTCCGGTAAAGGAATGTCCACCCGGTCGCCCCCGATTATCAAAATGACATCGTGCTTAGAAAGCGCCCGGCAGATCTCCAAGCTCCTGAAGAAGTGACCGACCCCCCAGATGTTTTGGCTGTAAATGATGATTTTCATGAGGTAAGCGCTATCGCATTTATTTCCTCGATTTTCAACTCTTCTTCATGATGAATAATGAAGTGAAGATGATTGGGTCGAAGCATCGGCGGTTCTGTGCGTGTATATTTTCTGCCGGCAAGACCATATATCAGGCACCGAATGACCCCTTCGTGGGTGATCACCAAAATCATCTCCCCGGGCCATCGCAGGGCCACTTCGGTTAAGACCGTTAGACATCGATCTCGTACATTTTTCCGGGCTTCCCCGCCCGGAGGACAGAATTCCCATCCCCCCTCGAGCGCTTTCGTATCGAGTTGTTCATTGACTTCTTGGGTTGTTTTGCCTTCCCATCGCCCCCAGTTTTGTTCTCTTAGACGACGATCTTGATCGATTGCAAGGTTTAGCGAAAGATTCACAAGTTTCGCTGTCTCAAGCGCCCGCTTCAGGTCGCTGGCAATCATCCGATCCCATTTGAGTGAGGCGAGGGTACGTCCCCATTTTTTCGCCTGATTCTTGCCTTCCGATGTTAACAGGGAATCGGAGTATCCTTGAATTCGTTTTTGCCGGTTCCAGACGGTTTCCGCATGACGCAGCAGACCAAAGCGGGTTACCATGCGATTACGGGTCCCATTACGAGTCATGGATGATTCTTTTAAAAACCCTTTCAATTTTTTGATAATTTTTGTTCAGATCGTGATGTGCTCGTATATAAGCTTTTGCCGCATGCCCCATTTTCATGCGAAGATCCGTGTGGTCCAAAAGTGTCTCGATGGCATCAGTAAAGGACGTTTCATCAAATGCGGGTACCAGCAATCCTGTTTCAAGGTGCTTGATTACCTGTGGGGTTCCTTCGTTTGCAAAAGCAATCGCCGGGATACCACACGATTGGGCTTCCAAATAAACCATTCCCAGGGATTCCCGAATGCCGGGAAATGCGAACAGATCTCCCGCACTGTAGAAACGAACCATTTCATTCCGGGGCAACCGGCCGATGAATCGTGTTCTTTCCGGGAGGTGGGTTTGGGCTAACTTCAAAAGACGATTTTTTTCTTTACCATCCCCCGCAATAACCAGATAGAATCGTTTGCCTCTTTGTAATAACGCCCCACACGCTTTGATCAGTATGGATAGTCCCAGGGTCTTGACATCGGATCGAAACATGGCGGCTGATAGGATAACGGGATCATTTCCCACATTCCACGTGTATCGCATTGACCTGCGGGCTTCATCACTGGATGTGAATTGTTTTGGAAATACACCCGGGGCCACGTACGTCAGGCGATTTGGAGGCAAAATTCGTTTAAGATTCATGAGGTCTTTTTGCTTATTGGTGAATACATGCCTGGCTGCGGAAAGCGCTTTTGTATTTAAAACATATCCGGGCCAGGTATTCGGGGCGCGTTTTCGTTTCGTTGCATAGATGCCTTGAAAAATGACATAAGGCAGGTTTGTTTTACGACAGATCGTCGGCCCTATAATATCCGGGCCCTTATAGTATGTATGATAGGTCACCCAAAGATCCGGTCGAAGTCGATAAACGCATCGTATGGCCCGTTTCCGTTCTCGAATAACTTGCGGTAAGCGCCATGGTTTCCAGAAGATCCATCGGCATCGCAGCCTGCTTACCGTCCAAAGTTGGTGGCCCTTCATCACAAAATGATTGTAAAGCCCGGCACCAATCACCTGATCGCCGGAAGGATCCGGATGGTTTAAGGGCTTGAACGGTGCATAGAAACAGATGTTCATGCCCCCAATTCCCTCATTTCTTTTCGATATACGGCAGCCAACTCGCGAACCAGATTCTTGTTGTCGAAATTTCGGATGATTCGATTTTTTGCGTTCCGGATAATGGTCTGTCTCATTTTTGCATCCGTCAGGAGTTTCGCCATCGCTTGAGCCATCGATTCCGGTTTGCCGGGAGGCACGAGAAGGCCGGTATGGTTGTTTTCGACGATTTCGGGAATTGCGGATTCGTTTGTTACCACCACCGGCACACCCATTGCCATGCTTTCCAAAAGAACATTGGGTATACCATCTCTGTCCCCATCGGGCGCTACCTCGCATCCCAATACAAAAAGATCTGCCTTTCGGTAATGATCCAATACAACGTCATGTGGCCGGGTCCCGAGCCATTGAATGACGCTGCCTAACTTGAGTTGTCGGATAAGAGACAGGATTTTTTTTCGTTCACTTCCGTCGCCGATTAATACATGTTTTACCGGAATTCCCCGATCGCAAAGAATTTCGATCGCCTTGCACACCGTCGGCAGTCCCTTTTTTT
>JAHEHB010000343.1 GCA_024644775.1 Deltaproteobacteria bacterium | reverse complement strand
AAAAAGAGGTGGTGCGACCCATCAAGATAATGGCCGTCACATCGACTCGCGATGCGCTGCAACGCCGATTCCCCGGCAGGGTTCGGGCATCCAAGCGTGTGGAACTGTCGTTTCGGGTTCAGGGGCCGCTCGTTGAGTTGCCGGTGGAAGAGGGACAGCGTGTGAAGGAGAAAGACCTGATCGCGCGCATCGACCCCCGGGATTATGATGCAAACTACCGGCAAGTTCAGGGGCAGTTAGCCAATGCCGAAGCCACGCTCAAAGCGATGCGTCAGGCACGGCCCGAAGATATCCGGCGACTGACGGCAAATGTCAAGACGGCCGAAGCGGCTTTGAAACTTGCAACCGCTGAATACAATCGTATCATGCGCATCAAAAAGGCAGACCCGGGTGCGGTGAGCCAAGGCATGATCGATCAGGCAATCGAGAAGAAAGAGCGGTCGGAGGCGTCGCTCAACAAAGCCAAGGAGGAGTTAAGCATCGGAAAAATCGGGGCACGACCCGAAGACATCCAGGCCAAAGAGGCCGAGATCAAATCTTTGAAAGCCCAGGTTGATTTTGCCAAACTACAGCTGGATTATACCACATTAAAGGCGCCCTTTTCCGGCGTCATCTCAAGACGCTATGTGGATAATTTTCAGGAGGTTCGCGCCAAACAGGAAATCGTCAGCCTGGACGATATATCCGCTGTTGAAATTCTAATTGATGTCCCCGAGATCCTGATGGCGAACATAAGGGGGGGGAGCGCCGAGGTCGGAGAAGTGATTGCCGAATTTGCAGCGGCTCCGGGAAAACAATATCCCATGACCATAAAAGAGTATGCCACGCGAGCCGATCCGAAAACCCAGACCTACCAGGTGGTACTGCAGATGCCGCAACCGGATGATATCAATGTGCTTCCCGGAATGACGGCAACGGTCACCGGCTCTCCCGGCCAAAGGGAGCAGACAAAGGAAATTTTCGTGGTTCCGGCCGTCGCGGTGGTGGCCGACGAAGCCGGCAATTCCCAGATCTGGATCGTCGATAAGGAGACCATGAAGCTCAGCCGGCGTCCGGTAAAAACAGGGGATTTGACCGGAACCGACAGCATCGAAATTGTCGAGGGACTCAAATCCGATGAGACCATCGCAATCAGCGGTGTGAGCCGGCTGCGGGAGGGGATGCAGGTCAGTGATCTGAGCAAGATGGAAGGATACAAACGATGAATATTGCGGAATTGAGCATCCGGAAAAGTATCATTACATGGGTGCTGACCATCCTCATGGTGGTGGTGGGGTTGCTCTCCTTTAATAACCTCGCCATGCTCGAAGACCCCGAATTTACCATCAAAGAGGCGGCGGTGCTGACTCCGTATCCGGGCGCTTCGGCCGCTGAAGTGGAAGAGGAGGTGACCAATGTCATCGAAAAGGCCATCCAGCAGCTCGGGCAGCTGGAATGGCTCGAGTCCCGTTCTTCGCGCGGCATGTCACAGATCAAAGTGCGCATCAAGGACCGGTATGACAAGACCACGCTTCCCCAGGTGTGGGACGAGCTGCGGCGCAAAGTCAACGATGCCCAGAGCAAACTGCCCCCCGGCGCCGGACCTTCCATCGTAAACGACGACTTCGGTGATGTTTACGGCGTTTATGTGGCTATTACCGGAGAAGGGTATACCTACAAAGAGATCTACGAATTTGCGAAGTTCCTGCAACGCGAGCTGCTCCAGGCCAAGGATGTCAAACGCATCGAGTTGTACGGGGTTCAAAAGGAAGTCATCTATGTGGAGATGCGGCGAGAGAAGATGGCCGAACTCGGTATCTCCCAGCAGGACATCTATAATTCCCTGGCGTCAAAAAACCTGCCCATAGAGTCCGGATACCTGACCATCGGTAAAGAGTACATCCCGGTCAATCCCACCGGCGAATTTAAATCCGAAAAAGAGTTCGGCGACCTTTTGGTCAGAGGGAGAGGGGCCGGCTCCGAAAGCCTTGTCTATCTGGGTGATGTGGCCGACATCCGGCGCGGGTACCAGGAACCGGCCGGTACCTATTTAAGATATGACGAGAAACCGGCCATCGGTTTGGCGATTTCAACGGTTCAGGGCGGCAATGTGGTGACCATGGGCGAGTCCCTGAAAGAACGCTTTGAACAGACTGCGCCGTTGGCGCCGCTGGGGATGGATCTGCAGGTGATCTATCTTCAGACCGAGGCCGTGACCAATGCCATCAACGGCTTTCTCGTGAACCTGGCCGAAGCGGTGGGTATCGTCATAATCGTACTGCTCATTTTCATGGGGTTGCGCAGCGGCCTGATCATCGGTGCCGTGTTGTTTGTTACCATCATGGGAACCTTTATTTTCATGGACATGCAAAACGTTACCCTTGAGAGGATCTCTCTGGGCGCCCTTGTGATCGCTCTGGGCATGCTGGTGGACAATGCGATTGTGGTGACCGACGGCATACGGATGAAGATGGGCCAGGGAACCGATGCACTGAGGGCGGCCCGGGACATCGTCGGACAGGTGGGCGTGCCGCTTTTGGGCGCTACCCTGATCGCAGTGGCTGCCTTTGCCGCCATCGGCACCTCCCAGGACAGCACCGGTGAGTATTGCCGCACCCTGTTTTCCGTGATCCTGATCTCTTTGACCCTGAGCTGGGTGACGGCGGTTACCACCACACCGCTGTTGTGCAAGACGTTTCTTAAAACCGCACCCAAGGACGAAGGGCAGACCGGCGCACAAAAAGACCCCTACGGCGGAGCGTTCTATCGATTGTACCGTGGACTGCTTTCCACCAGCATCCGATTCCGTTGGATCACCGTGGCGATTGTGGTGGGCATGTTCGTTTTGGCGCTTTTGGGTTTCCGGTATGTAAAAAACAGCTTTTTTCCGGACGGCACCAGCCCCATGTATTATATCGATTTCTGGTTTCCCGAAGGCACGCATATCGAAGAGACCAGCCGATATATGAAACAAGCGGAAGAATACCTGTTAAAAGACGAAAGTACAAAGCACGTGGTTACATTTATCGGCGGCGGTCAGATCCGGTTTCTTCTTATATACACACCGGAGTCGCCGTATTCCAGTTTTGCCCAAACCCTCATCCAGGTGGATGATTACCGGAAAATTCCCGGCCTGATCCAAAAGGCCCAAACCGATCTTGAGAAAATATTCCCCCAGGCCATCATCAACACACGGGTCTTTGCCCTGGGACCATCGACCGGTGGGAAAATTCAGCTCCGCATCAATGGGCCGGATCCGACGGTACTCAGGCGACTCGCCAACAAAGCCGAGGCGATTCTTCTGGACGATCCCGTTTCCAAGGGGGTTCGAAACGAATGGCGCACGAAACTAAAGGTCGTTAGACCCCAGATGGCCGAAGCCCAGGCGCGAAGGGCCGGCATCGATCGTCCCGAACTGGCCCAGGCCATCGGATCGGCCACCGAAGGAACCACCGCCGGTGTCTATCGGGAAAAAGATGAACTGATTCCGATTGTCGCCCGTGCACCGGAAGCCGAAAGGATCGATCTGGCGAATTTGGAGGGGATTCAGGTCTGGAGCCCGGCGGCCCAGAGGATGATACCGGTGGGACAGGTGGTCAACGGATTTAAGACCGAATTTGAAGACCCCTACATCTGGCGACGGGATCGGACGAAAATGATGAAGATCCATACCGATCACCGAGAAGGACTGCCGAGTGAGCTTTTTGCAAGGGTCAAAGCAAAGATCGAAAAGGCGCTGGGGGTTGATGTGGAAGCGAAACTGGGCAAAGCGATGGATCCTGAAAAGTGGACAGACGCCACGATCCCCGTCAAATACATGGACAAAATTCCCCTCAAGGATATGCCGGGCTATTATATCTCCTGGGGGGGTGAGGCGGAAGATTCGTCCAAAGCTCAGACCAGTCTGGCGGGTTATATGAAAATTTTCTTCAGCATCATGGTTCTGCTGGTCATTTTTCTCTTCAACTCCATAAAAAAGACCCTGGTCATTTGGCTGACCGTGCCGTTGTCGATTATCGGGGTCACGGCCGGGTTGCTGTTGTTTCGGCAGCCATTCGGGTTCATGTCGCTTCTGGGGCTTATGAGCCTTTCCGGAATGCTGATCAAAAACGCGATTGTGCTTATCGACCAGATCGATCTCGAAATGAGCAGCGGGAAAAAACCGATTCAAGCGGTGGTGGACTCCGGTGTGAGCCGTCTGATCCCGGTATCCATGGCGGCATTGACCACGATACTCGGCATGCTGCCGTTGCTTCAGGATGCATTCTTTATTTCCATGGCGGTGACCATCATGTTCGGGCTCGGGTTCGCGACATTGCTGACCCTGATATTCGTGCCCGTTCTGTATGCCATCTTTTATCGGGTTCGATACGAATAATCGGTATGCCGGATAAAATATATATTCCTCTCCTTCGAATACACGTCGGTAGATTTTTTTTTCTCCTGCTCACATTCATTTCGCTGTTTGCGATCCGTCCGTTTTTAGAAGGATATGCCAGTATCAATTTCCTTATGGATATTTTTGTTTCCGCAGTGCTCATTTCCGGCATGTGTGCCGTCAGTGAGAAGCGGAGCACGTTTATCATCGGACTGATCGTCGGTCTGCCCACAGTGATGAGCCATTGGGTAACCTATTTTTGGAAGAACCCCTCCCTCCCAATCGCGCGGGTACTGCTGGGGACGGTTTTTTCTGTCTATCTTGCCTGCGTCATTATTAAATATATATTTCGTGAAGATAAGGTGACGTTCGATTTGATTAACGCTGCCATTTGTGTCTATTTTTTAATCGGATTCATGTTTTCTTTCATCTTTACCGGATTAGAGGAGGTTTACCCCGGATCTTTTACCATGCCCGAGGTGGATCTAAAACATATCCAGCATTTTACCTATTTCAGTTACGTCACCTTAACGACACTGGGCTACGGGGACATCGCGCCGATCAGCAACACAGCGCGTTCAATGGCGATTCTTGAATCCATGTTTGGACAGCTTTATCTTGCGGTAATGATCGCACGATTGGTGGGTTTGCATATTGCACAGTCGAAAGGGGATTGAATCTATCCGCCATATAGGATCTTGGATAGGAAAGAATGGTATGTTTCATCATAGAGAGAACGGGTCAGAGAGGAGGCATTTATGGCAAAACTAACCGTTGAAGATATTAACGTTAAGGGAAAGCGCGTGCTTATGCGGGTTGATTTTAACGTACCGCTTGAAAATGGGATGGTTGCCGACGACAAACGGATTCGGGCGGCGCTCCCCACCATAGAAACCATTGTGAATCGAGGGGGAAAACTCATCCTCATGTCCCATTTGGGGCGTCCCAAAGGAACACGGGTGCCGGAGATGTCTCTTAAACCATGTGTACCTGTTTTAAGTGAACTCCTTGGAAACGACGTTTTGTTCGTTGATGACTGTATTGGAGAATCAGTTGAAGCTGCTGTTCTACAGCTTAACGATGGCGATGTGCTTCTGCTTGAGAATTTACGGTATTATAAAGAAGAAACCGATAACGATCCGGGTTTTTCGGAAAAGCTTGCCAAGTTGGGTGAGGTCTATGTGAATGATGCATTCGGAACTGCCCACCGGGCCCATGCATCGACAGAGGGGGTTACGCGATATTTTCAACAGTGTGCCGCAGGGTATCTGATGATGAAAGAGCTTGATTATCTCGGACGCGTACTGGAAAACCCTGCGAGGCCCTTTGTCGCAATATTGGGCGGTGCAAAGATATCCGGTAAAATCGATGTGATATCGAACCTGTTGCAAAAGGTAGACAAAATTATCATCGGCGGAGGGATGGCGTACACATTTCTCAAAGCGGAAGGCAAAGAAATCGGAAAATCACTTCTTGATGAGGAAAAAATCGAAATTGCAAAAGAGCTCCTAAAGAAAGGCAAAGACAAGATTATACTTCCCATTGACAGCATGGTATCAGAGCGTTTCGATTTTAAAGAACGGAATGTCGGCCAACTGAAGGCTGTAAATACGGACGCCATTTCTGTTGATGCTTACGGCTTGGATATCGG
>JAHEHB010000342.1 GCA_024644775.1 Deltaproteobacteria bacterium | reverse complement strand
TGTTACCCGGATTAAGCATCAATGCTTCAAGGCTGGGAGCGGCATGAAGAACCATAAGCCGTTTTCTTGCCTGCCTTTCGAACGATTGAAAACGGCGAACGCGTTGATCGTTGAAAAGCTATTCAGTATCTCGACAGGCAAATGATTTGATCATATGTGGATGGTATTACGCAAAACGTAATATGTCAAGCGGATAATTTAGAAAAGGGGAGGCAAAACCAGTTACTATACGGGTCTGGATATCATCATCTTTGTAGTGTTATCCGTCTTTAAATGCCACATATTATCAGAAAAACAAAAATCGCTAAAGTTTAGATCCATCAAAAAATTCCGAACTGTTTAAGCTACCGAAAATATACCATATACGATCTAACTATCTGAAATTTATAGCGAAAAAGATAAATCTGTCAAACAATTCAACCGGGAACCTCGGATTTTTTCAACAAACGAATGGGTCCAAAATATTCACTTGGGACCCTCTCTATGAATTCGGCTTTTTACGAACTCATCAATATTTGCTATAGTATATTGATAGTATAAAGATTCCATTTTCAGTCTGTCCCTCGAAGAGGAGGGTTGGGTGGGAGTGGCAATGTAAGGAAAGGTTGGCGATGCAATACAGGACATTTGGTCAAACAGGTATACAGGTATCGATTTTAGGCTTCGGTGCGCTGCGGTTGCCGACACTGGAAGACGAGACGTGCGATCTAGAAAAATCCATACCGTTGCTGCAGCGCGGTATTGACCTGGGTATCAATTTTATTGATACAGCCTATAGCTACATTAAAGGCACCAGCGAGATCTGTGTGGGCCAGGCGATCAAGGGGTACGACCGGGAACGTATTTATCTATCCACCAAAATCCCGGTTCACTCAGGAGAGGATGCCGGTGCGCACGTTTGGCGTGCGAAGTTTGAAGAATGCCTTCGACGGCTGGACACACCTTATATCGATTTTATGCTGTTTCATGATTTGAGGTGGAGCGAATTCACGGCACACCCATCTCAGCCGGGGATGGCAATGGACGAAGTTCGCAAGGCCCGTTCCGAAGGTTTGGTGAGACACATCTGCTTTTCCAGCCACGATACACCGGAAAACATCATCCGTCTGGTGGACACCGGTGAATTCGCCGGAATACTGGTTCAGTACAACTTTCTTTACCAGCATAATGCCCCTGCCATCACTCACGCCGCCCGGAAAGGTTTGGGTGTGGCAGTCATGGGTCCTGTGGCCGGCGGCCGACTGGCGATTCCGGCGCGTTTCACTGCGAAGGAAAAAGATCTGTCGCAAATGAAGCCCTTCGAGCTGGCTTTGCGATTTGTTTGGAACAATCCCGATATTGCGACTGCTTTTTCGGGTATGAGCGATGGGGTGCAGATTGAGCAGAATGTTGCTGCCGCGGATCAGGAAACGGACATCAGCGATGGAGAACGGAGAAAAATTAACCAGCTTGCCGAGAAAATTAAAAATCTGGCCGATCTTTACTGTACGGGATGCGGCTATTGCCTACCATGTCCAAATGGGGTTTTGATCCCTGAGATTTTCCGGTATATCAACTGGCATCGTGTTTGGGGACTAACGGCGGAAGCCAAAAAAGCTTATGCGAATTTAACCGGAGAAGAAGTTTGGACACCCTGGGTGGGACACATTAAGGGGTTAGATGCAAAAGCGTGTGTCCAATGCGGCGAATGCGAGCCCAAGTGTCCTCAACAGATCTCTATCGCCGAACAATTGGGGGAGGCCGAAGATTTATTGGGCGGTTAGTTTCTTAAAACCGACAAAACTTTGTCGACTATTAAATGAGCTTCAGTTTTTTTGTAACAGAAACTAGAACTTTGAAACTGGAAACTGGATAAGAACGGATTGGATCTATTTGAAGCGTAGGTACTTAAGAAGTAAACGTGCTTTCTTTCTCTTCCCACGCTCCTGCGCGGTAATGCGTACCTCGGTATGGGTTCCCACACAGGAGCATGGGAACCAGAAAGAAATCCCTTCCGAGTGGAGGGAAGCTATAAAACGATGAGGCTGGGAGGCGATAAGGCCTCAATCCCTCCCGCGCGGCTGGGCTTTGGACACACTTAACACAGGGGTTTGTTAAACCGCAGAATGTAGAACAAGAAATATTTAATGTCGAAGTAAACACTTCAGAATTCTGCGATTCATTATTCGATACTTGTCCGCCTTTGGAGGATTCGTTATTAAATGTTTTCATGTGGTTACAATCACCTCCAAAACATCCACTGTGTCAAGTGTGGGTAAGAGTCAGGCCCTGCAGAGGGGAGGCCGGGTGCTGTTTTCTACCCTCTGCCCTCTGTCTTCTGCCCACTGTCTTACAGGGGTTTCACGCCACTTGTGGGCGGATGGGCTCGCAGGGCCTCCTCATTGATGTCTGTACCCCAGCCGGGCCCTGTTGGCAGCATTAGATATCCATTTTCGATTTGCGGCGTAACGGTCACCAGATCATCCTGCCAGGGAACCGTGTCGGGATCGATTTCCATAATTCGAAAATTCGGCACGACAGCACTGAAGTGGGCACTCATCATTGTGGACAGATGTCCGTAGAAATTATGGGGCGCCACGTTCACTTCATAAATATCGGCCATGGCTGCAATCTTCACGGATTCGGCCACGCCGTTCCAGGGTGTGTCAATGATGGCCACATCCATTGCCTGGTTGTCAAAAAATGGTTTGTAATCTCTTCGGCCAAAGAGACATTCACCGGAAGCCACTGGAACGGTCGTCCCTTGACGGATATAATGCAGTGCTTTTGGGTCACGCGTGTCTATTTCAACCCAGAACACATCATAGGGTTCCATGGCTCGCGCCATTTTCAAGAACCCCTCGGTTTTATAGTTAAAATTAAGATCGACCATGATATCGATATCGGGACCTGCTCCTTCCCGGAAAGCTGCCAGTTGATCGGTGATAGCACGGGTCATATAGCGTTCTGCGTTTAACTCCGGAAAACCGTCACCACGGGCAAAACCCGGAGACTGTAGACGGGGGTTATCGTCCAGTAGAAATACATTGGTCTTAAGTCCGGTGTAACCTTTGCTGACCACTTCCTTGCCTTGTGCCACCACGTCGTCCAGGGTTCGTAACGGCGGGATTTCCATGGATTCGTTCCAGGCCAATCGGTAGGTGCCGCAATGCGACCAATAGAGCCGAATTTTATCTCTCAACGGCCCGCCCAGCATTTCATATACGGGAATACCCAAAGCTTTGGCTTTGATATCCAAAAGAGCGTTTTCGATGGCGCCTATGGCCTGCTGTACCACCCCACCACTGGCCTGGCGGCGTATGGCATACATCAGGGTGACCAACGCTTCATACGCACGCGGGTCCCTACCTATTATGGTTGGGGCCAAGTTTTCGATCACGGCGGATACGCCCATTCCACCGAAATGTTCGTTGTATTCGCTCCAGCCCACAATCCCGTCGTCGGTAGTGATCTTCAAAAAATCGTAATTACGTCGCCCCGCATCGGCATGTAAGCATTCTATTTTTTCAATTTTCATGGATTCCTCCTTATCTACAACGTCGATACCTGATATTCGGCAGATTGTAACCACTTTTCCCGAATGGTGACTCCCCAACCATATCCTTCGTCCGGGATCGCCACTTTACCGTCCACCACTTCCAAGCCCGGCGTATACATCCGGCTAAATTTATCCTGATCCTCAATCGAAAATTCCATAAACGGACCATGATTCGGCATGGCGTTCCAGAGATGCAGCGTGAAGACGGTAACCAGCGAGTGGTTCGCCGAGTGCGGCACACACGGTTTTCCATACTCGGCGGCCATCTGTGCTACCCTCAACGCTCGGCTAATCCCCCCAATATAGCAAATATCCGGCTGCACAATATCCACCACGTGTTCCCGTATCATCTGCTTCCACACCGGCATCCAATTGTCCTGCTCCCCCCCTGCCACCGGGATGGTCAGTTTGGCCGTCACCTGCCGGGTCCAATCCAGTTCCCAATACGGGCAGGGCTCTTCAAAGTGGCCGTAGTTGTGTGACTCAAGCATTTTTCCGATTTCAATCGCCTTATCCGGCGTGTAACAGCTGTTCGCGTCGGCATGAATGACAATGTCTTCCCCCAACGCTTTACGAACCGTCGGAATAATGGTTTCCGTGCGTCCGGGCCACGGGTCGGCATTATGGCCTGCTTCCGTTCCGACGCGTAATTTAAAGGCTCGATAGCCGTGTTCGTCTCTCAAACGAACCATCCTGGCGGCTTCATCTTCCGGGGTGATATCCCGCCTCATGCTGGATCCGTAGACAGAAACGGGATCTCCTGTCCCACCTATCAATTCGTAGACCGGTTTCTGGGTTATTTTGCCTTTCAAATCCCAAATCGCCGTATCAATGGCGGCAAGGGCTCGACAGATAAAGGAACCCGGGAATTTTAAGTTTTTTTCGATAACGCGCTCATTGATGGTGTTCTGCTGATAAGGATCTTTACCAAGGACTATAGGAGACACCTGACGATGGAGCACCTGAGCGACCAGATCCGCCGATTCAAAGGTAGCGATTTGCCCCCATCCTTGAAATCCTTCATCCGTTGTTATTCTTGTTAGCCCAACGAGTGGTACGGCAAAAGTTTCAATTTTGATAATTTTCATTTTCTTTTATCCTAACCCGGACAAGCCAGAACCAAAAAAGTCGTTAAATGAACCACAAGGGCACAAAGAACACAAAGAAAAAATTTAAAGAAATCTTTGTGACCTTGGTGTCTTTGTGGTGAGATAAAATTTTGACAAAAAACGCAAGAATTTCCTTTTTAAGGACCTAACCATTTAGCCACCAAGGCACAAAGGAAAAAAAGGTGTCGGGTTTCGGGCCTTCGTCGCGACGTAGCGGCTTTAGCGGCTTCGTCCGCGCAGGCGGCTTTCAGGAACTGGTTATACAGACTTGACACCTCGTATGAAGCTTGACGGTACGATAATCCATAGAAAGGTAATCAGACTATCCCGGAGTAGTAAGGTACTCAGAAATCTCAAATTCCAAGCACCAAATTCCAAATAAATTTCAAATTACAATATTCAATGACCCAAACACACAATTCAAATTGAGATCATATTTGCAATGGTTTGATGCAATGCTTTAACGAACAATTTTAGCGAACTGGCACACTCATTTTTCGAGACTATAATCGCGTTTGGGATTTTGAATTTTTGTCATTGTGATTTGTTTGTTATTTGTTATTTGTGATTTGGAATTTTAAGCCAAAGCTCAAAAGTTTCCTGTTCGATCAAACTGGTCGCTGGCGGCCAGCGGTAGTGCTCGTCTGAGAAACCTCGTTTCTTATTGTGATGAATCCAGCTCCGCTGGCGGCGGTGCTGAAATCTGAAACCCGAAACCTTCTTCCGCCTATCCTTTCACCGCGCCTGCGGTGAGTCCTGAAACATAGTGCTTTACAAAAAATGAATAGATAAAAGCGACCGGGAATGAGCCCAAGATTGCCGAGGCCATCAACGATCCCCAAAATAACGTATCCGCCTTGATCAGATCACTGACGGTTCCCACCGGAATGGTTTTCATGGGGCCTGCAGACATGAAAATCAGTGCATACAGAAACTCGTTCCAGCAGAGGGTGAAACAAAAAATACCGGCCGACAGCACCCCCGGTATGGACAGGGGCAACACGATCCGGAAAAGGATCTGAATCCGGGAGCAGCCGTCGGCCATGGCGCTTTCTTCGATTTCTTTGGGGATGCTACGAAAATAGCCCATGAGCAGCCAGGAGGCAAAGGGGATGAGCCGGGTGGGGTAGGTAAAGATCAGTGCCCAGTAGGTGTTGTAAAGGTCCAGCTTGGCGATGACCTCGGCCATGGGTAAGAACAAAAGTGTCGGTGGCACCAAGTAGGCCAGGAAAATACCGACCCCCAGGAAATTGCTACCGGGAAATTTAAAACGGGCCAGAGCATACCCGATAAAGATACTGCACACCAGGGATAAGGAGGTGGCGGTTACCGAAACGACAATGGTGTTCTTCATCCATACAGGAAAATCCGTTTCTTGAAACAGATACACGTAGTTACTC
>JAHEHB010000045.1 GCA_024644775.1 Deltaproteobacteria bacterium | reverse complement strand
CTCGAATATGATGACCCCACTTTTCATATCGATGATTTGAAAAGATGGCAGGAAAATACCTGTGAGAGCGTGCGAAAACTGCTGTCGGATGGGACTCCCGCACATCGCATTTCCATTGAAACGCTTAATTACCCGTTGGAATGGGCAGAAGATATTATCGATGAATTTCGTCTGTCTGTTTGTATCGATGTGGGACATTTATTAAGGCAGGGTGTAAATCCAGCACAAGTATATGCATCTTATGAAGAAAGCGTCGTTATTATACATCTTCATGCTTGGGATGGAGAACACGATCACACGTCTTTAGATAAGCTGTCGGAAGCGGACTGGATAACGGTGGTGCATTTATTGAAGCAATTTCGTGGCATCGTCTCATTGGAAGTTTTTTCCTTTGATCACCTCAGCATATCCTTAACGGTATTGGAAAATCGCTTAATTCGAGAATAACCTTCCTACGCTCGATAGATCATGAAAAGTCCCAAAAATCCTAATAATATAAATACCAATTTTTTATAATGTTCTTCTCTTATAATACCATACAGTAAAGAGCCCAAATAGGTTCCGAGAACAAGAACCGGAAGCGACACCGCGTAGAAACGCAATACGATGGGTGTGGTCAGACCGCTTAATACATGCATCAGAATTACAGTAGGGCCAGCGGACAAAAAGAAACCTTGAATCGTAACCTTAATCTGATCTTTGCTCCATTTTTGCAATGACGTATAAACGATGACCGGCGGGCCTCCTGCACTGAGCGCCCCGCCGAGGCACCCCCCGAAAAATCCGAATGCATAGCCCCATCGTTGATCGATACCTTTTCTTGGCGATCGCAATAGAAGGCCATAAAGCGAATAAACAACAAGAAGAATTCCCAAAATCCAGTGAATTGTACCTCGATCCATTTTTTTTAGAAAAAATACACCGACCGGTACGCCTGGCAGGGCTCCCAATAAAATCGGAAGAATCTTGTTCCAATCAAAATGTCGTCGTAATTGAACAAAAAGTATGACAGACATGGACACTCCGGCCAGTGCTGTCAGCGGGATGACGACCTTGATATCCAGGAACAGTGCCAAGAGGGGTAGAGATAGTAGAATCGACCCGAATCCTGAAACACCTTGTGTGAAACCGGCAAAAAGAAAAATAATACTAATCCATACGTATGTGTGCATGAGTTGTATTTACCGAATGTAGCGTAGTGAAATTGGTTCTATTTATATCACATATTCCACATGCGCTTGACAAGACCCAACGGTTCGGTTTATTTGTATCACACATACAAATTGCTGTTTGATGGTGCCATAGCAGGCCGTTGAGGGAAACCGGTGGAAATCCGGTACGGACCCGCCGCTGTGACTCTGCCTGTCTCGTTTAAACAGAAACAGGAACCTTTCCGACATCAGACGCCACTGTTCCGATCCATCGGTATGGGAAGGCTGTCGGAAGGGCGAGAAGTCAGAAGACCTGCCATCAAGCTTACGGTTTTGAGGAAATGGTAAATCCTCAGGCGATTTTCGCTTGAGGATTTTTTGTTTTCAAAGGAGGTAAAAACAAAAATGACAAGAACTTTAGAGGATATTTTAAACAAAATTGAACCGGCGGACAAAACCTGGATCGATAAAGCACAAACTCGAACCGCCCAACTCGTAATGCCGCCGAGGGCTTTAGGGCGGCTGCATGAGATTTCCGAGAGACTCTGTGGGATTTTACGAACACTGACTCCATCCGTAGAACAAAAGGCCGTTTTGGTAATGGCAGGAGATCATGGAGTGGTGGCCGAAGGCATCAGCGCATTTCCACAAGAGGTGACCGGGGCAATGGTTCAAACTTTTTTAAACCGTGGTGCGGGTATTAATGCGATCTCCAATCAGGTAAACGCCGGGGTTTGGGTGGTGGATCTGGGCATCATTCCGGAATTGGAACCAAGCGCTCTGAAGGGTGGTGATCGATTGGTGGTACGAAAGGTGGCGAAGGGAACGGCTAATTTTGCAAAAGGTCCCGCCATGACACGCGATGAGGCAACGCAAGCAATCCTGACAGGATTCGATCTTGCTTCGAACCTATTTGATAAAAAGATTGATATTATCGGAACCGGCGATATGGGGATCGGAAATACCACACCGTCTGCCGCCATCGGAGCGCTCATTACCGGAGAAAGCGTCGAGAAAATGGTCGGCCGGGGGACGGGGATCGATGATCAGGGCCTCCAGAGGAAGTGTCACGCGATACAGAAAGGAATTGAGATAAACCAACCCAATCCCATGGATGGCGTGGATGTGTTATCCAAAGTCGGTGGATTCGAGATCGGTGGAATTGCGGGACTCACCTTGGCCGGTGCCTTCCATAAACGACCGGTTGTCATTGATGGGTTTATTTCGACTGCCGGTGCGTTGGTTGCCCACCGAATTTGTCCCGTCGTAACCGACTATCTTTTCGCAGGGCACCGTTCCGAGGAACCGGGCCATGATGCGATGCTGAAACATTTGGGGCTCAAACCGATTCTTGATTTAGGCATGCGACTTGGAGAAGGAACCGGCGGCGCATTGGCCATGGGAATCATCGAGGGCGCTGTGCGTGTTTTCCAAGATGTGCTGACATTTGAGGAAGCGGGGGTTCCGGATAAAGAAACCTCAACATGATACGATAGCATAGGCCCTTAGGGCGGTTTATCTGACAACATGGTTTTGGTAATATACTGAAGGTTTCCCCGCTTCTACTTCGCTTCAGACGGGATCTTCGACAGGTGTCAGGTTTCGGGCCTTCGCCGCGACGTAGTGGCCTCAGCCACGCAGGCGGGTGTCGAAAGGAGTAACCTCTAAACACTCGTCTGAGAAACCTGGCAAAATCCCAAATCGGATCACCAGTAGAAATAACCTAAAGGCGAGAAGGCCAGGAAGCCTGGAGGCTATAAGGCTTTCCAGCCCCTAGCCTTTTCGTCTCCAAGCTTTCTCGCTTCCTAGCTCGTCTAAGAAACCTCGTTTCTTATAGTGATGAATCCAGCTCCGCTGGCAGCTATACTAAAGATTTTTTTCTCCGGTCCATTCGGCCACCTTCAGTTCAATCAAATCATCAGGTTCACCTACTATACAGTCATGCGGTTTGAGATTAGTTAATTTGCTTTTTTTTTCGTCGAGAACAATTTTCAGGCGATGCCTTTTTCGTTCTATTTCAGCAGAAATACCCGTATCGATGACTTTATCTATTACTTTGAACAGATCTCTCCGTAAGGCTGTGATTGATAGTGGCTTCACTAAACGGCCTCCTTTTTATTTCAATTAATTATTTTTCCGGTTCCCACGCTCCTGCGTGGGAATGTATTTCTCGGTATGGGTCTCCACGCAGGAGCGTGGGAACCAGAAAAATAATCAATACCATCGACCCCCAAGGTGATACTCTAAATCGTTTATGGCTTGGTAGAAATTCCGTTTGGCCCGTATCAATTCAAGATGCGATTCAAACAGTTCTTTTTGCGTTTCTAACATGAGTATCCGATTGATTTGCATGAGCATGGCCCACCGTTGGGTGTATTTGAACGCTTTTTCCTTGAGTGGAATAATTCGATTTTCGAATTGATCTATTTTTTGTTGAAGAAATGTGATCGATTCCAAGTCATGGATAATTTGCTCACGTACCTGACCCTGTTTCGCCAGCAGCTTCTTTTTCGCCATCCGTATCATGAAATTTGCTTTAGCGATTTGCCCCTGATTCAGATTGAAAATCGGCAATTCTGTTTCAATTTGAGGCCCGATTCCTTGATCTCCGCTCGATTCCTTCTCCCAGTTGACGCCGGCACGAAGTTCTCGAATCGGTCGAGATTTCTGATACAGAAGCTCGTGTTCAGCCTCTGTGATCTTCAGTCTGGTCACTTGCACGTCCAAACGATGGGTAAACGCATGAACGATCGCCTCTTTCATTTCGGGCAGCTGATCCGGTGGTTCGGAGGGTCTGCCGACGACTACGAGTGAAAGCCCCGGTTCTTCTATTCCAAGCACGCGAGCAAGGTGGGCTTTTGCTTGGGCAAGTTCCATTTCAATTTCACTCAGCTTAATTTCAGCTTCTGCGACAGCATCATATGCCAGATAAATATCCAGCTCTGTCAGATACCCGAAATCCCGTCTGCGTTCTGCCGCTTTCGCCACATCTTTGTGTATTTTGTGTGTGTATTTCTTGGGGTGAATTACTAAGAAACCGCCTAGTCCCAGTCCGTCTTGCTTCATCATATTAAAGCCCGTATGGTACATCAATGTACCGGTTTGATGAAGCGTGAACTGATAGATTCGTGTGCCGCCCGGTGGCGTCACCGGCTCTGTGGTGCCGCCTGCACCGTCCATATTGTTCGGTACTTCAAGTCCGTGCCAGTGGATGCTTGTGGGTTCAGGGAGTTCATTTTTCAAAATTACCCGTATGGTGTCTCCTTGAATGCATTCAATCGTCGGTCCGGGGACTTGACCATTGTATCCCCAAAGCAAGACCCGTTGAGGATAGTCGTGTTGCATGCCGCCGGTATAACGAAAATTTTTCTGGATGATATTCCAGGAAGACTTGGGTTTTCCGTCGGTAAAATGGCGCGTAACCGGCTGAGCGATAATTTTAAAAACCTTTATCTTGCCATCCATCTCAAAACCCAGTGGAGGGACATTGAGAGTATGGGTTTGTCCCATCGGTTTTCCCATGGTCGATGGCGGGGGCGAGAGGGGTCTTGCCGGATCGCGCCACGCAAACTCCGGCCCCATAAGGTCATGGCCCATATGCGTGTGATCCATTTTGGCATCATGTTTGTTATCAGGGGACATCATCGATGCCCCCGCCATTGTCTTTTTTTTATGGTGCTCGTGTTGGGCGTGCCCGGCAAGCGGTGCTGAAGCGATGAGTCCGCCCAGTGTTGCGAGAAACGTTCTGCGTGTTGTCGTTGATTTCATTTTTCTGCGTTCCCCTTACCCTAAATGGTTTGCTTAAGGATTGATAATCTATGATGAGGGAACCGGATTCATAATGAACACCCCATTTCACAAGTCGAATTCGTTATGTAAAAGATGCGGTGCAATTACTATACGCACCGCATAACGGAACGGATGGGCAATTCGTGCATCGTTCTGATCTAATAGACCGAACGCATCGCGCCCGATTTTTTATCCACAGAGATCTTATCAACCAGGGAACCGTCCTTGGTCACGATTTCTGCCAAATAGTCGGTTTCTTTTTCCTCGATTTTTCCCAGTTTTAGATTCGGATTGTTGGTGGATTTCAGATAATTTTCGAGTATGGCCGTTGCTTCTCCCTCATTTAGAGGTTGCAGAGGTTGAGAACCAGATCCACTTTGTGGGCTCATCATTCCAGGTCCTCTACCACCGTGCATCATACCGGGGCCACGGCCATACCCCATCCACCTATGCGGACCATAGCCTCTCATTCGACCTCTACCGTAGCCTCGAACGGAGCTTCCCTCGGGCGTTACCTTGCGCGCTTCGAGTTCATAATTAAGATGCATCTCGTCCATTTTGGTTCGGATATCACTGATTTCTTTCTGAAGCGCCTTCAATTTATCGTGATCAGGATTCTCGCTATTAAGAAGTTTGCTCAATTCGTCTGACTTTGACCATATTTTATTCCGCAACCCCACCATTTCGTCCGAGAATTTTCGGTCAAGTTGATTCAGTTGCTTTCGTTGTCCTTGGGATAGGTTTCCGTAACTTCGGTCATCTTGCCAGCACGATCCGGAACCACCACCTCCATAACCCATCATGTGAGAACCTCTGCCCCATCGACCGAACGCAGGAAACGCAAAGACGGCAATCAGCAACATAATTCCAGAAATCGTTACAATTTTTTTCATTTCTTACCTCCTAAGTTATGATTTTGCTTATCTATTTAGCAAGTTAGCAAGGGCTATGCCACAAAGTGGTAATTATTTTTAACTATCTAATATTACTATCAATAACCAAAACTCAAGGAAAATGAGCAAATTTATTTCATTTTGATATGGATCACAAAGTGGATAAAAAGTACACAGTCTTGACCTTCGTGACACCTCGAAGCGGGTAGAAAATATCCATAAAGGGAGGCTCAATTAGACACGTAGTTACTTGGAAGTGTTTGAATTCGATTATTTTGCAGAATCATGGAAATTCCAAGCACCAAAAAACAAATATCAAATAAAAATCAATGACCAAAATACAAAATTCAAAACATTCAGATCGGCCACAGGATAATAGATAGTGCCCATCCAGAAATGGCCAATTTCCGCAATATCGGCATTGGGCTCCGGATTTTAATCCTCAAAATACTCAATGTATTCATGTGGTTAATCCGCCGGCGGACGCCCGCCTTGATCTTGCATCCGCCTGAGGCGGACTCATCCCTGGACGGACACTAGATAGCTCATTAGAATGTTTCGATCACGCGCAGCGCAGGCGCTTGCGCCGCGTGTTGGATATTGTTTGGAATTTGAGTATTGTGATTTGGAATTTTTAGCCTGCATCCAGAGAATCAAATTGCTTTCATGTGGCTGGGTTACGATTTACTTTGATGTTATACGATGAGCCGTTTTGTGTGTGTCTTGACACATAATCATCGATGGCATATGTTGCTCAGAAACTCGGGTCAATCGGGCACACCCGTAATGTCCGCGAGTTATTGCTGAAAATCGTTTATCTGTTGATTCACACATTAAGGGATTCAAACCTGGCGACTGCAACATCAAAATATGCTGTCACCGCAGAAAGCTTTGACAGCATTTCTTCATATTGGCTCAATGACCGACTCTCCTTGAGGTGGAACCATGTGTTTAGTTTACCCGGGTGGTTAAGGGTATGGTGGCAACACTTTCGTGCTGACTTTGACTTGAACCTTTGTGCTGTCAGAAAACAGGATGATCTGCTTGGAATAGCACCGCTGATGATAGACGGCGAAAACGCTTTTTTTGTCGGTAGTGACGATGTGTGTGACTATTTGGACTTTATAGTGGTACCCGGAGAGGAGCAGGCTTTTTTCGAAACGCTGCTTACCCATTTGAAAAGACAAGGCATCCGTCAACTTGACCTGACATCCGTGCGGCCCGACTCGACGGTATATGCACATCTTGCACCCATTGCGCGTCACAGCGGTTTCGACGTATTTTGTAACAAAGTGGATGTTTCGCTGGAGCTGGATTTGCCGACAGCATGGGATGACTACCTCTTCATGTTAAATGGAAAACAGCGACATGAAATCAGACGCAAATTTCGGCGGTTATATGATGCGGCAGATATCAGCTTCCGCGTTTTTCATGAATGGAATGATATTCGAGACAGGATCGATCTGTTTTTTACCTTGTTTCGAGAGAGCAGGGAAGACAAGGCGATTTTTATGACAGAGCAGATGCATGCTTTTTTCCTTGAGTTGGTGGATGCCTTGTCTAAGTTAAATATCTTGAAATTGAAAATATTGGAGTTGGACAGCACACCCGCCGCCATGGTACTCTGTTTTGACTACAATTCAACCATTTATCTATACAACAGCGGTTATAACCCGCGATATCAATCCTTGAGTGTTGGTGCACTCTGCAAAGCACTGAGTATTAAAGAAAGTATTTCAGAGGGTAAAAAAAGATACGACTTTCTAAAGGGTGATGAAGTTTACAAACATCGAATGGGGGGCAGAGAGGTCCAACTGTACCGATGCCGAATCGCGCTCCGGTAAGGGTGAAACAGTATGGTGAATCTCAAGCCAACACAATCTGAGGACATTGTGCTCGATAAATCGGGTAAATTGAGAATCGCCATGTTCAGCATTCATTCGTGTCCAATGGGAGAATTAGGAACCGAGAATACGGGAGGCATGAATGTTTATGTGCGAGAACTTGCAACGGAACTGGGGAATCGTGGACATTGGGTAGATATATACACGCGGTTTCACGGCGACGGACACAAACAGATTGCCAACGTTTCTGAGACAGTCCGGTTTGTACATTTACCGGCAGGAGAAGGGCGGCGTATTCACAAGTTGGCCATCTATCCCCACCTCACCGGTTTCTTTAACCGGTTAGACACGCTTCGGCAGAAGGAACATCTTCGCTATGATTTGGTCCATAGCCACTACTGGTTATCAGGCAGGGTAGGAAACTGGGCACAAGATAGTTGGAGGGTTCCTCATATCGTTATGTTTCATACCCTTGGCAGGGTAAAAAACGAGACCGGAGTCGGTGAGAAAGAGCCGGAACTTCGGATCATCACTGAAAATCAATTGATAAAATCCTGTGATCGAATCATTGCGACCACCGAAAGGGGAAAACGGGAGCTCATACGCGCTTACGGTGCACAATCTGAAATAATCGGCGTCGTCCCTTGCGGTGTGAATCTGAAATTGTTTCGACCGCTGGATAAATACAATATGCGTAACCAATTGGGGTTGGATCCGGATGAAACGATCCTATTGTATGTCGGTAGGTTCACCGCATTAAAAGGTCTGGATCGGTTACTAACGGCCATGACTTTTTTGAAAAACAACCGTAAAATAAGACTTGTCATCGTCGGAGGAGACGGTTTAGGGACGCCGGAATCCATAAGACTTCAGCATAGTTCTAAAGCATTGGGTTTAGATGAAAAGATCACGTTTGTGGGAAGAATTGAACACGAAGACCTGCCGCCGTATTACAGTGCGGCAGACCTTTTGGTTGTCCCGTCTCATCACGAGAGTTTTGGTTTGGTAGCGTTGGAATCGTTGGCGTGTGGAACACCTGTTATCGCCACAAAAGTGGGCGCTATGGAAATGATCATTCAAGAGAGCAAAACAGGATGTATTGTAGACGATGCCACCCCATATCGACTCGCCGAAAAACTAAAGGCAACGCTGTTGGATCTGCAACACAATTTCGCGTCGACTCAAGCCGTGCGTAATACCGTGGTAAGGTTTGGCTGGTCAAATGTCGCCAATGCCATGATGACGGAATACAGGGCCGTGTTAACGAACTACCGTCTATCGGGTGTTGAAGACACCGCTTCAGTACGCTATTAGTATCCGAAAGTTTTCAGGTGTCAGGTGGTAAACTATCTTTCAAAAAAATCGATTTTCGGAGGTTTATTGTGACAAAACCGGTTGATCTTATGGTTGTATCGGCACATCCAGACGATTCAGAATTTGGTGTTGCCGGAACTGTGGCGCGGTGGATAAAGGAGGGCAAACACGTCGTTTACATCGTGTGCACCAATGGCGATAAAGGCACGTCAGATCGCAGCTTAACACCTGAGCAATTGTCCGAAATTCGAAAAAATGAGCAAATGGCCGCAGCCAATCTACTCGGTGTCGATGATGTTATTTTTTTAGGATATCCGGATCAGGAACTGGAAGATACACCATTTTTACGCAAGGAGGTTGTTCGTTGGATTCGAACCTATCGCCCCCGAATCGTTGCGACTTCAGATCCGTATAGACGCTATATTTGGCATCGGGATCATCGTGTCATTGGCCAAGTTACGTTGGATGCCGTGTTTCCATATGCAAGAGACCATCTTGCGTACCCTGATTTGCTAGCGGAAGGCCTCGAGCCTCATAAAGTGGAGGAAATGCTGTTTTGGGGTTCAGATAATCCAAATTATCGATCGGATATTACCGATACATTCGAGTTTAAGATCGCAGCACTTCGATGTCACGAGACCCAAATTTCGCATATGACTGCAGCCGAATTTGAAAATCGTCTCAGACAGCGATACAGAGACATGGCAGCCGGAGAGGATTTTGAATTGGCCGAGGCGTTTTACCGTATAAAGATTCAATGATATTGGACTTAAAATGACACAAAAGAAGGTGCCCGGTGGCACATTAAATCTTAGAATGCGGTTTGGCCCGCCTTTTTTTTGGTTTCCGCCTGCCGCCGTTTTTCTTCTTTTTCAATCGCTATTAATTTTTCAATATTTTCGACATAATATATCATAATATGATATTCAGGATCGCCGAATCGATCTTTGGTGAGCCATATTACAAGGTAGTCTTTGTCTTTTTTCCAAACCAAGAGCGTATCATCTTTGCCGGATGGATCGATTTCGCCGGATGGATTGATTTCGATTGATTTGCCATATTTCTTTTTAAGCGTATCGACAATGTCTGCGCCCTCTTTTTTGGACTTTATTCTGAAAAACAGAGGCTTTTTCGAATCGTTTGAAAAAATCAGTTCAACATAGAAAAATGGGGTGTCTTTTCGTTGCGCATACCGGTACGTTAGTTTAATGATATTGTGCTCAACTCTTGCGCCGGTCTTATCATTTAGCTGCATATGAATACGGAACAATTCCGGAAAGTGAGTCTCGAAAAATTCCCGGTACCTTATCGTTAGATCGATAAGACCCTTTGTTTCAAAAACACCCGCACCCAGTCTATCTTCCAGCTTCTCACCCATTTCAAATGTATAGGTGCTGTTGGCACCAATATCAAAAAACGTAAACCCTTCAGGTCGAAGTTCCGTCGATGCTTTATTTGACGTAATTGGAATATATTTTTTGTCGTCTCCCTCGTTGTTTCCAAAGATCAGAAAACCGATGATTCCTATCGCAACAAGTACGCCCACTGCTGAAATAAACTTGACTTTCTTGTTTTTTAATACCCACATAAAGATACCTTTAGAACTTAGGGGCGATGCCCCAATTGGAAAGCTGCACTGCACGAAACGAATTCAGAAGAAAATTTAATATCAATTGCTTGTAGAATTGTCGAGACATTAAATTAACTTATACAACCGATTACCGGCTTTTTATCAATCCGGGACGCGGCCTGATAACAAATAGGAGATTTTAATGAGACACGCAACTGAAAAAATGCAATCCGGTTGAGTCACGGGAAATGTAAGACCTTGACAGCCTATGGTAGAGAGACTAAACTTTTAAGGTTATAGATAACGACCGACATTGGAGGACGGAATGGATTACAAAAAGACCCTGAATCTTCCGGGAACTGATTTTCCCATGAAAGCAAATCTGGCGAAGCGAGAACCTGAACAGCTAAAAAGGTGGGAAGAAACTGACTTATGGAAAGAGATCCGGAAAATCTCAAAAGGTCGAAAACCGTTTATTTTACACGACGGTCCGCCGTATGCAAACGGCCATATTCACATCGGTACCGCACTCAATAAAATACTAAAAGACGTTATTGTTCGATCGCGGCAGATGATCGGATTCGACGCCATTTATGTACCCGGCTGGGATTGCCATGGCCTTCCCATTGAGCACAATGTGGACAAAGAGATCGGGCAAAAGAAATTGCAAATGTCTCAGCTGGAAGTCCGGAAACTGTGTCGGTCATATGCTGAAAAGTTCATCGATATTCAACGTGAGGAATTTAAGCGCCTTGGCGTGATGGGAGAGTGGAACGACCCGTATTTAACGATGAACAACGAATATGAGGCTATTATCGCAAGAGAGTGCGGCAAGTTCGCGCTGGATGGAAGCTTGTTTCGGAGTAAAAAGCCAATTTACTGGTGTTGTACCTGCCAAACCGCTCTGGCTGAGGCAGAAATAGAATATAATGATGAAACGACACCCTCCATTTTTGTTAAATTTCCCTTAATGGACGATCTTGGTAAGCAATACCCTGCGCTTTCGGGCAAAAAGATTTCAGTGGTTATTTGGACAACGACTCCCTGGACCATACCGGCGAATCTTGCCATTGCACTTCACCCCGAGTTTAAATATACCGCAGTGGATATCGGGAAAAACGACGTATTCATCCTGGCAAAGGATTTGGTGGAAATCTGTATGAATACCTTTGGGATCACAGATTATACGGTAGTCGCCGAGCTGGACGCCAAATCCCTTGAAAACAAACACTGTAGTCACCCACTGTATAATAGAGAATCCAAAATCGTATTGGGATCGCATGTGACGCTTGATGCCGGAACGGGTTGTGTGCACACAGCTCCCGGGCATGGTCGAGAGGATTACGATGTGGGGCTTCAATATGGATTTGACGTTTATTCTCCGGTGGACGACAGAGGGTGTTTTACAGATGACGTGGGATATTTTAAAGGTCAATTTGTATTCGATGCCAATGACGGCATTCAATCGAAACTCGACGAAACCGGTGCGCTGTTGTCTTCCGGGACCATTGCACACTCTTATCCTCATTGTTGGCGGTGTAAGGATCCCGTTATTTTTCGAGCAACCCCTCAGTGGTTCATCTCCATGGACAAAACCGGACTGAGAAAAAAGACACTGGCTGAAATTGATAAAGTCCAGTGGATCCCGCATTGGGGCAGAGAGCGTATTTACGGAATGATTGAAAATCGACCGGATTGGTGTGTTTCCAGACAACGTGCATGGGGTGTTCCCATCACGGCGTTTTACTGTGAAACGTGTTCGACGTTGTTATTTAATCAAGAAACGATCGATCATATCTTTGAGCAGTTCAAAGCCAACGGCGCGGATGTTTGGTATGATAAAGAAGCAGCCGAGTTGCTTCCTACAAATGTCAAATGCCAAGAATGCGGGGCGACATCGTTTAGAAAGGAGACCGATATCCTTGATGTGTGGTTTGATTCCGGCGTCAGCCATGCAGCGGTTTTAGAGGCGCGCGCTTACTTGGAGTGGCCGGCGGACCTTTATTTGGAGGGTAGTGATCAACATCGGGGATGGTTTCACAGTTCACTGCTTACTGCCGTGGGTACGCGGGAACGTGCCCCCTACCGATCGGTATTGACCCATGGGTTTGTGGTCGATGAAGAAGGTAAAAAAATGTCAAAGTCTCTTGGAAATATCATTGCGCCAAAGGAGGTTATCGATAAGTATGGTGCCGAAATTTTGAGACTTTGGGTTGCTGCATCCGATTACCGAGATGATATTCGAATCTCCAAAAATATTTTAACCCAACTGAGCGATGCCTATCGCCGTATTCGAAACACCTGCCGGTTTATGCTGGGCAATCTGTTCGATTTTGATCCGGAAAAAGACCCGGTTCCCTATAAATCCATGCTTGAGATGGATAAATACATCTTACATACGCTGCAAGCGTTAATTGAGAAAATCACAAAGGCCTATGAAACCTACGAACACCACATCATCTATCATGCGTTGCACAATTACTGTACGGTTGAGCTTTCGTCGTTTTATTTAGATATTCTCAAAGACAGGCTGTACACGTCACCCAGAAACGCCGCAGGAAGAAGAAGTGCACAGACGGTTCTTCACATCGTGTTGGAGGCCATTGTAAAGCTCATGGCACCCTTGCTTCCATTTACGGCAGAAGAGGCCTGGATTTATATTCCGAGCCAAAAAGAAAAAGAAACGAGCGTTCATTTGACGTTAATGCCGAAGGTCAACGACGTGTGGATCGACACACATCTGGCAAAACGATGGGAGAAGCTATTGGAAGTTCGGGGAGAAGTAACCAGGGCCCTCGAGGAGGCAAGGAATCAAAAACAGATCGGCCATCCGCTGGACGCGGCGGTAACCCTATCTGCAGGGGATTCCTTATATGGAGAATTGCTTCCTTATAAAGAAGATCTTCGATTCATAATGATTGTATCCGATGTATCTTTATTGAAAGATCAGAAATCGGAGGGGGCGTTTGAAAGCAGTGTGATTGAGGGGCTATCGATACGTGTGGACAAGGCCAAAGGGGATAAGTGCGAACGGTGTTGGGTGCACGATATTTCTGTTGGAGACAACGCCGATCGGTCAACCATATGCAATCGTTGCGCAGCCGCCCTCGAAGAAATGGGGCTGGGTGATTGACAGATGACAGATGACAGAGGGCGGAGGACAGAAAGTGGGAATCGGTCCTGAAGCTATTGTTCCAATCAGGGATTGGGAGATAAACCCTCGCTTTTAGGCGATTGGAGGCTTTACTAACTCATAGAGTGCAATGGGGTTGGAGTTAAAATGAGTGCACGTTTTTTGAGTCTCAAAAAATATATGAAACTGACAGTTATCGCAGGGGTGGTGGTGGCGTTGGATCAGATTACCAAATTCATTATTTTAAAGACCCTTCCCCTGTATGGTTCTATTACGTTGATACCCGGTTTCTTTGACCTAACGCATATTCACAATACTGGGGGTGCATTTGGATTTTTGTCGGGTAACAGTTCGAATGTGCAACGCTTGGCTTTTTTGCTTGCCTCATCCGCAGCCATTGGGCTGATTTTTTATTTCTACAAAAAAACGCCCCATACCTATCGGTTTTTGCTATCCGGGTTGGCACTCATCCTGGGGGGCGCCATCGGAAATATGATCGATAGAATCCGGTTAGGCAGGGTTGTCGATTTTCTTGATTTTTATGCCGGAAACCTTCACTGGCCGGCCTTTAACGTCGCGGATAGTGCCGTTTGTATTGGGATGATCATTTTCCTATTTCATGTTCTTTTTAAAGAGATGCCGAAATAAGTATGGCCATATCCTAATTGTATGTCTGAAATACCCTATAAAGATCTAAACGGCTATCTTAAAGACTGTAAAAATAAGATATCGGTTTCCGCCTGTCTTTTATACGGGGAGGAAGTGTTGTATAAAACAGCGCTAAATACGCTTTTGGAAACCCTTCTTCCTGCTTCACGTCGAAACCTCAATTACGACACCATCGATGGCGTCGATGAGAATATTTATAACGTAATCGAACGGATGAATACCTATTCACTGTTATCGGATCCGAAGATTGTCACCTTATCGGATTCGAAGATATTTTACTCAAAGCAAGATGCCTCCAAACTCTTGGAGAAAACAAAGGCGGCATATACCAAAAACGATCAAAAAAAAGCGGCACAGTTTTTTACCGGCATGCTTTCAATTTTAAACCTGACGTATGAAGAATTTAAGAAGCCGGCTGTGAGAAAATCGCTGGCGGTGGAAGATATCGGCGATGCCAGGTGGCTGGAACACCTTAATACGTATTGCACAGAGCAGGGTTTACCGATTCGAAAAACTGAAAATGTATTAGATGCATTGAATAGAGCAATCGGTAAAGGATTTCCAGACGGAAACATGCTCATCATCACGACCGATTTTGTTGATAAACGACGAAGTCTGTTTAAAACCCTCATAGACAAAGGTTTAATTGTTGATTGTTCCGTTCCAAAAGGTGAGCGTCGAGAAGACAAACTCGCGCAGGAAAGGGTGCTCCGTGATCAGGTGAAGAAGATCCTTGCGCAAAAGGAAAAGACAATCGATCAGGATGCGTTTAATGCGGTAAAGGAGATGACCGGTTTCGATCTTCGAAACTTTACCCAAAATATCGAAAAACTTGTGATCTATGTGGGTGAAAGAAAACCGATTACGGTAGATGATGTTGACGCCGTATTGTCCCGCACCAAGAAGGATCCGATCTATGAACTCACGAATGCCATTGCGGAAAGGGATATCTACCGGTCCCTATTTTTTTTGAATTCACTACTTTCAGACGATGTACACCCGCTTCAGGTACTTGCAGCCATCACCAATCAGGTCAGAAAACTTCTTGTGACCAAAGGCTTTTTGGAAAGCGAACATGGCAGCGTTTGGTATTCGGGATTAAGTTACAGTCAGTTCAAAACGTCCGTAATGCCCGCGTTGCAGTCCTATGATAAAGGCATTTTGGATCAACTCAACGCTTGGGGCAACGCACTTTCGTTGACAGATAACGGGGAGGATAAAAAAAAGGGCAAGCGGCAGAAGAAGATAAATACCGATCTTGTCATTGCAAAAAACCCTAAAAATCCATACCCGGTTTATCTATTGCTAAAGAAGTCTCAAGTCTACGCAACAGAAGAACTATTTCGGGCATTGGAGTGCCTGTCTCGTGCCGACATTCGACTAAAATCAACCGGGCAGTCCCCTAAACTCATTTTAGAGAATGCCGTTTTTTGTATATGCGCAAAGGATGAGCAAACCAAATCGCGTAAACAATCCTATTCACACCAAGGAGTCTAAAGACAATGGGGTTTATTCGATTTCAGGAAGAACGGTTAGCGATGCGTTATCTGGTATGGCAATACCAAAGAATGAACCTGCCGGTGCCTCCCTCTTCGGACCTTCAAAAACAGGCTGCCAAAATCGTAGATGATGCCCACAAAATAGCCCAAAAAAGAGGAAAGAACGTCCTTGCCATTATGAAAGAGTTGGTTGAAGATATAAAAACGAATACGAAAGAAAATCACCCTTGACAATCCATCCTGCCTCAGATATCCGAATGTTTTACTCGAAAACACGATCCTGTTCGGCGCGAAGTCTCCATAAAACAGAATCCGAGGATACATGAACCCTATCACAGTCGATAATGGACCCTTCCGGGATGTCCCGTGTCAGCCGCGCATTATCCATCAGATAAAAGGGAATGGGATTGTTGCCGCTTGCTTTAAAGGCATCCAGGAGAAGCGCTTCAACGCCTTCGATAACATGGTGATGCCCAACTGCCTTTAATATCGTACCGGCCTTTAGATTCCGGGTTGCCCTCCCGGCAAGATCACAAACGGGCGTCATCACTTCCGCACCGGTGGCATGATTCAGAAGGGCCGCCGCAAGCACCGAAATAGGGGCTTCGACACCCAGTAAATGAACCGGATGGTAGATCATGGCACTGTCGCCCTTGCGGTTTGTGGGATGCCCCTTGGCTCCGAGGACTTTCCAGGAGGTTCTGTCTTCGCATTCGATTACAATAAAAACACCGCCGCTCATGCTGGCCTCGTCCGGGCGACGCAGGCAGTTGATCACGTCCACCACGTCTGCGTTTTCGAGCAGACCGCCTCGGTCTTTTGTGGTCAAAAACTCAGGAACTTCCACCGTTCTCGATACGGGCGCGTGGAACATTTCAGAGGATGGCCGCATGCCGGTGGCATTGCAGACAATACCCATTTCACAGAGATCCGGAGTGGCGCGCCGGGGGAGTGCGGCCAGAGAGACCGAACGGTTTTCAGTCATCTCTGCTGCAGTCCGATTTCCCATGAGCCAGAATTTATCGAAATCGGGAACATGAACCACACGATCCAGACAGGTGACGGTTTTGGATTGTGGGTCATATACAAAATCGTATTCGCTGGCTTTTCCGGCACAAATAATGTTCATCCCCAACGTACGTCCCCATGTGATCAGCCCGATCAAAAGACTGGGTTGATCTCCTTCCACCGTTGTGTAAACAACCCCATTTTTTTGAGCTTTCTTCCACAGGATCGGGCCGATTACAGAATCCGCCTCTTTTGAAACCATCGTGACATGCATACCGTTGGAAATAGCTGCCTCCGCATATCTGGCTGCTACCTCGGGGTTTCCGGTTCCTTCAACTAGTACGTCAAGCGGCAGCCCCATGAGCAGCATGCCATCGCTGACCGCAATGAATTTACCATGGTCAAACGCCTTTTTTACTTGAGCTTCGGATTCGCAAATACGTACGTCCTCTTTCGATATCCCGGCGTTTATGTACGCCGCAACTGCTTTTTCAACGGTTCGGTTGCAAACAGCGGGTACCTCCAGCCCCGGCACCCGTCTTGCCTGGAAGATAAAAGACGTACCGAATTCACCGGCGCCTACGATTGCCGCACGAACCGTCTTTTCGGTTGCAGCTTTAAACAGTGTCTGATAATTCATGGGGTCTCCTCTAAGTTGGATGGTATATAATAGCGTGTCGGAAATTCTACCAGCAATTGGGGCGTAACCCCTTTCAGTTCACAAAATTTCATCGGAAACGTCAAGACATAAAATACAGAGCCAATTTTAAATCGTTCCAGTTTGTTCAAGGTCAAGTCGAGGATCCCAGATTTGGAGCCCGGCGCTGAGATCGGGCAAACTGGGCGTTTTGAAATTGGCTCTACAGTCCAAAATATTTTTGTAACTCCTGCATGAATGAGATATAGTTCTGTCATGATCCACAGCAAGACAGACATAAAATCGATATCTTCAGAACTTTTTGCTCGTTTTCAAATGCAATCCTACCAGCTTAAGAATCGAGTCGTTGCGGTACCCGTACATACCGGATATGCACATACGGACGGAAACGTCAGCGATTTGCTCATTAACCATTATACACAGTTGGCCGATGCCGATGTCTCCATGGTGATCGTAGCGAATGCAGCTGTTTCTTCGGACGGTATCGTTTCAAGCTATAACCTTAGAGTGGATCGCGATGAATTTATACCGGGACTCAATAAGCTCGCGACGGCCATAAAAAATTTCGGTGCGGTGGCCTGCCTGCAACTGAATCATGCCGGGCGGTTTGCAAACACAGAGAAACCTCTAGTCCCAGCGCCTATTGACGCCTCAAACCTGTCGTTTAACATTACATCATTGAAGAATTTTATGAATTTTTTCCCGTTCGAAAAACGGTTTCGCCTTACCCGTTATTTCTTAAAAATGGCAAACACCTGGAGACACGCGGTAACTGCGGAAGATCGCGAACGTGTGATCGATGCGTTCGGTGCCGCAGCGGTCAGGGCATGGCAGGCGGGTTTTGACATGATCGAACTTCACGGAGCCAACGGTTATTTGATTTGTCAGTTTTTATCTCCATTTACAAACCGGGGACGAAACGGAGACCCCTTAAGCTTTACCGAGCGAACGATTTTTCCACTGGGTGTGATCAGGGAAATAAAACGCAGACTTCCTCGGGATTTTCCCATCGGGTTTCGGCTCATTCTAAAAGAGTGGGTACCTGCTGGAGTGGATCTTCCGGAAGCGCTGGCGTGGGCTAAAATTTTGGAAAAAGAAAGTATCGCATATCTCTCGGTGTCTGCCGGAACCTACAATTCCATTTTCTCACCGACCACTGTAGAAACCATGGCAAAACCGGCCTACTTACGGGATGACATGATAGCTCTCAGAAACATGGTCAAAACGCCCACGATCATCTCCGGAAGGATTGTTACCCCTGAACTGGCCGGTGAGTTGATTTCGAACGGGACAGCGGATCTGATCGGGCTCGGACGCCCCTTGAGAACCGATATTCGCTGGTTGAGAAAGGCAAAGGACCCAAGACGGCAGATAAAAGTATGCATCAATTGTAATTGGTGTCTAAAACGGGTTGTTCTTGAACAAGGGTTCAACTGCCGGCGGTGGTCGCGATCCGTTCAAGAAAAAATCGATTTCGAACATAGGCTGTTAACCCGAAATTACAAAGGACTGTGGGTGGTAACAGACATCAATGACGATAAGATGTTAAAGACTTCCTTCCCGCAATTCCTGCCGGCCAACCAAAATGTCGGCGCAGCGATTTTTCCAACGATTTTGTTCCTTCAAAATCGTCAAACGGATGACGATATCAATCAAATCCGACATAGACAGGATAATATCGTTTCGTGGGGGGAAAGCATTTTGAAACAATCCGGTTTTGCGGATGGAAAAATTAGAACCGTGGTCCGAACCGTTAAAGACGCCTATGATAAAGAAATCATAGACGAGATCGAGAAAGGCAGTCACGGCATCATATTGGTTTGCCGTAACCCCAACCAAGCATGGCGGGAACGACTTGTTTACAGAGTCAGTGGAAAGGCGACGGCGCTTATCGGAACA